>DAVZKM010000090.1:0-7651 GCA_052272245.1 Eubacterium sp. | reverse complement strand
CGCTCATCTGCTCTGTAACGGGAGCGCCCGACCTGTATTAAAGGCACTCAAAGGCGGTAATTCACTTTGCCTTTTGCACACTTCCACCCAACGTGTGTTCTCTGATAAAAGGTTAAAAGCAAATCGTGTCCTTCTCATCGATTTGACCTCATTCTAACACCAAAAAAATATATTGTCAACAGATATTTTTACATAATTTCGCTTAAATAAACACTTTTGATGATTTTTGTTAATGAATTTGCAAGGCTATATATATTTTTGCACATTTAAAAACACTTGACATATACAAGATATAGGTGTATATTATTAGATAAGTTTTACATATTGTTATGAAATTTTGTATGACTTTTAGTAAAATTTGCATTATAAACTGTACCTTTTCTGATGGTAAAATTTCGAGATTAAAAAATTTAAGAAATTAAAAATTAATGAAGAAGGAGGTGCTGTTTGATAATGAGTAGTGTAATTGTGCCGATTATTGTCGGTGTTTTATGTGCATTGATTTTTGGTGTTATCGGTTTCGTGTTTGGCGGTGAGCATCGCAGAAAAACAAGTGAAAAGGAAATCGGTTCTGCAACTCAGCAGGCAACCAAAATTATAAATAATGCTTTAAACGAGGCAGAGGCTACTAAAAAGGCCAGACTTGTTGAAGCAAAGGATGAAATACACAAGCTTCGTCACGATGCCGATAAGGAAATTCGTGAAAGAAGAACAGAAGTTCAAAAGCAAGAGAATCGCTTAAATCAAAGAGAAGAATATCTTGATAAAAGAGCAGATTCCCTTGAAAAGAAAAATGAAAATATCAGCGTTAAGCAAAAGCAGCTTGACGACAAGCTACTCGAAATCGACGGCATCAAGAAAAGCCAGTTTGATATGCTCGAGCGCATTTCAGGTCTTACTCAAGAGCAGGCAAAGGACCAGCTCCTTGCAAACCTTAATGAGGAACTCGACACTGAAAAAAGCAAGCGTATTCTTGAAAACGAGCAGATGATTAAAGACCAAAGTGATGTTTTGGCCAAGGAAATCATCTCAACCGCAATTCAACGTTGTGCGGCTGACCACACGGCTGAAACGACTGTTTCGGTTGTTGCTCTTCCGAATGACGAAATGAAAGGCAGAATTATCGGAAGAGAGGGTAGAAATATCCGTTCTATCGAAACAATTACAGGTGTTGAATTAATCATTGACGACACGCCGGAAGCTATTACAATCAGTTCGTTTGACCCTGTCAGACGTGAGATTGCAAGGCTCACACTTGAGCATCTTATTCAAGACGGCAGAATCCATCCGACAAAGATTGAAGAATGCTTTGATAAAGCTACTCGTGAGGTTAATCAAACAATTAAAACAGAGGGCGAAAAAGCAGTTCTTTCAGCTAATTGCGGTCAAATCCACCCCGAGCTTGTTAAGCTTTTAGGCAAGCTTAAATATCGTACATCATACGGTCAAAGCGTATTAAAGCATTCGCTTGAGGTTTCATATATCGCAGGTCTTATGGCTGCCGAGTTAGGCGCAGATGAAAAGCAGGCAAGAAGAGCAGGTCTTTTGCACGATATCGGCAAAGCACTTGACCACGAAATGGAAGGCTCTCACATCGCATTAGGTGTTGAATGGGCTAAGAAATACAAGGAAAGCGACGCTATCGTTCACGCAATCGCAGCCCACCACGGTGAGATTGAATGCAAAACTATTGTTGCGTGTCTTGTTCAGGCGGCAGATGCCGTAAGTGCGGCAAGGCCGGGTGCAAGAAGAGAAAATATTGAAAATTACATCAAGCGTTTAGAGCAGCTTGAAGAGATTTCCACCAGCTTCGACGGTGTTGAAAGGGCATATGCGATTCAGGCAGGTCGTGAAGTAAGAGTTATGGTTAAGCCTGACGTTATCAACGACGAAAAAATGCCATATATTGCTCATGAAATCGCCAAAAAAATCGAAAGCGAAATGGAATATCCGGGACAGATTAAGGTTAATATTATCAGAGAATCACGTGCTTCGGATATCGCTAAATAAATTTATTTTGAAGCCGACCGTCCGTCGGCTTCATTTTTATTTGTCTTTCGACAAAAAGAACTATTTTATTTAAAGGAGAATGATTATGATTAAGCATATTGTATGTTTTAAGCTTAAAAACAACAGCTTAGAAGAATGTGAAAAGGCGGCAAATATTTTGAAATCAATGGAGGGTAACGTTCCCCTTCTTCGTGATATTGAGGTCGGAGTTGATTTTCTTCACTCGCAAAGGTCATATGACATCATTTTGCAGGTTAAACTTGATGACAGAAATGCACTTGAGAAATACCAAAATGACGAATATCATTGCTCCGTGGTAAAAAAGCATATGCATTCGGTTGCCGAAACAAGCGTTGCTATTGACTACGAGTTATGATTAATTTCAATAAAAAGCGGCCTTGAGCAAAAGGTCGTTTTTTTGTTGTGATAATATATAAAAAAACGTTCTGTTTTTTGGTTAGTATTTAGTTTGACATATATAGCTTATACTGTTATAATATATTTATATGTTTAATTATAATTATAGGACTAATTAATCGGAGGTACCTATGGAAGAAAACAGAGAAATTGAAGTTGATTTAAGAAAAGTATTTATGATGCTCAGAAAAAAAGCAGCAATAATACTTATTATTTCATTTATCGGAGCAGCACTTTCAGGCTGCATTACCAATTTGCTTATCAAGCCGAAATACACAGCCGGAGTAAGCTTTTATGTAAACAACAATAACGACAACCTTGTCGGCTCAACGGGAACAATGACGTCAAGTGACCTTGACGCTTCGGAAAGACTTGTTAATACATATATGTTCGTTGTAAACAGCCGCACGTTTTTAAACAAGGTTGCAGACAAGCTTGCAAACGGCACAACGGCAACTCAGCTTTCAAAAATGATTTCCACCTCTCAGGTTGAGTCTACTCTTGCTTTTCAGGTAAAGGTAACTACCGAAAACAATCAGCTCTCGGCTGATGTTGCAAACATTATTGCCGAGCTTGCACCTGATGAAATTGTAAGAGTTCTTAAGGTCGGCGGAGTTGAGGTTATCGACTACGCTTCCGCACCGAGCAAGCCATCATCACCAAATCTCCAAAAGAATATGCTTATCGGCTTCGCTGTTGCATTTGTTGCAGCATTCGCAGTATTCTTTATCAAAGAATTATTCGACACAAGAATTATGTCGGAAAGCGATTTGACAAGAGATTTTGATATTCCCGTTCTCGGCACCGTTCCTCGCCTATTACCTGTTGACGAAAAGAAGTCGTCGCACAGCGGCGCCACTATGGAGGACGTTGCAAATCAGATTTCAGGAAAGAAGGGAGAATAAAAAATGGCACTTTCAAAAAAGAATGAAAAAAAGAATATGCACTTTTCGAGAGAGGACCAGAAAAAAATTCTTTCCTCCTCTTCCCCATTTATTGTTAAAGAGGCTTACAGTTCAATTCGTACAAACCTCCTTTTCTCGCAAAAGGGCGACGAGTGTCCTGTATTTATCGTAACAAGTCCTACTGCCAACAACGGTAAATCAATTAACAGCGTTAATATGGCAGTATCTTTTGCTCAAATGGGCAAGAAAACACTTCTTATTGACGCCGATATGAGGAATCCAACCGTTCACAGATTGTTTTCCATTCCTGTAAAAAACGGACTTTCAGAGATTTTGGCAGGCCTTACCGACAGCATCACCGTATCGAAAACAGAAATTGAAAACCTTTCTGTTCTTACGGCAGGCAAAATTCCGCCAAACCCATCAGAGCTTTTATCAAGTGAAAGAACGGATAAACTTTTGGCGTTTGTTAAGCAACATTACGATTGCGTATTTATTGACACACCGCCTGTCAATCTTGTAACTGACCCGACCGCTTTTGCGACAAAGAGTACCGGCTACATAATGATTGTCAAAGCAGGCATTTCCGATACGCAAAGCACAAAAAAAGCAGTTGACTCTCTCACCTCTCTTGGCGCTAACATAGTAGGCTTTGTATTAAACGACGCTACAGAGTCAAACGGAATGAAATATTACAGCTACGGCAAGTATCGTGGCTACAGATACAAATCAAAATACGGCTACAACTATAATTATCATTACAACTACCGGTAAAATCAAAACAAGACAGGGTGTATTTTTGTGAATCAGCAAAAGCGTTTTCAAAGCGGCGTAGAATTCATTATAAATTTAATATCTCTTTTATCATCACATGCCGTCGCTTTCTTGATTTTCGGATTAATTATTCCGAGAATTCAGAATTATGAGCGAAACGAAAAGGTTGAATATGCTATTGTTTTGCTTCTTTCGGCAATCATAGTATTTCTATACTTCTCGGTTGAGATTAATTTCTCCGTCAGAAACAGAGAATTTGAGCTTACATCAACGCTGAAAAACTGTTTTCTTACATACGCCTTATTCGGCGTAATGCTGATTTTGACCAAAAACCCAATTATTGACTCACGTTATCTGTTTTTATCATCATTTGCTTTTTACATTGCATTTTCTCTTTTAGGAAGATATGTTTTTAAGCATTATATGATAAAGATAATTCCAAAAAGTAAATTCGCAACAAGAGTAGGTGTAATTTCCACCTATGGAAGAGCGTGTGAATTTATACCTAAGCTTAAAGAAAATTGGACAAACAATATTGCCGCAGTTGCACTTATTGACGCTGATTTTAACGAAAACGGCTTTGTACTAAAAAACGGTGAAAACATTTTTGAAATTGACAATGTGCCTGTTGTTGCAAATATTGAAAGCATCATCGGCTGGATAAAAACGGCATCGCTTGACGAGGTTTATATCAATGTCGAGTCAATGGATATGCTCCCTGATTATAATGAAATTATAGAAGAACTTGAGGATATGGGCATTACTGTTAACGTAAATATCCCGTCGCTTGAAAAAATTGTTACCGAAAGTAAATATAATAACTTAAACTGTGTAATCGAAAGCGAATATCCTATGGCGCAGTTTGCTCCTACGGTTATAAGCCCCGGCAAGCTTGCTTTAAAAAGATTTGTTGACATTGTCGGCGGAATAGTAGGGGCTGTTTTGTCGCTTCCTATTATTTTAATTGTTGCAATTCCACTTAAAATAGAATCACCGGGTCCGCTGATTTTCAAGCAGCAAAGAGTCGGCAAAAACGGACGTATATTTAATATTTATAAGCTTCGTTCAATGTATCAAGATGCAGAAGAACGAAAAAAAGCATTGGCTAAGCAAAACAAGATGGACGGTCATATGTTTAAAATGGACAATGACCCGAGAATTACTAAAGTCGGAAAATTCATAAGAAAAACAAGTATTGACGAATTGCCGCAGTTTTGGAATGTTTTAAAGGGCGATATGAGCCTTGTGGGAACAAGACCGCCTACGGTTGACGAGTTTGAAAAATATGAAAGCCACCATAAGCGCCGGCTTTCAATGAAACCGGGCATTACAGGCAAATGGCAAGTATCCGGCAGAAGCAACATTCAGGATTTTGAAGAGGTTGTTAAGCTCGACTGTGAATATATTGACGAGTGGTCGCCGTTTCTTGATATTCAAATTATGCTTAAAACAGTCGGCGTTGTGCTCACCCACAAAGGCGCTGAATAGATTATAAATTAACAAAAGTTAGGTTTTAATTATGAAAATTGCTATGTTCGGCCACAAAAGAATACCGTCAAGAGAGGGCGGTGTTGAAATAGTTGTTGAGCAGCTTGCAAAAAGAGAGGCGGCACTCGGCAATGACGTTATTGTTTATAACAGAAAAGGTCATCATGTATCGGGCAGTAAATTTGACACCGATAACGGCAGTGACGCTTTAAAGAAAGTTAAAATTAAAACCGTTTTTACCTTTCAAAGCAGTAAGCTAAATGCAATAGTCTATAGTTTGCTGTCTGCGATAAAGGTAAGCTTTTCAAGATGTGACGTTGTTCATATCCATGCAGAAGGTCCTGCCTCGATGTCGTTTTTGCCAAAGCTTTTCGGCAAAAGAGTTGTTGTTACAATTCACGGTCTTGACTGGCAACGCTCTAAATGGGGCGGTTTCGCAACAAGGTTTTTAAAATACGGCGAAAGAAATGCCGTAAAATATGCTGATGAAATTATAGTTCTTTCAAAGAACGTTCAAAACTATTTTAAAGAAACATACGACAGAGATACGGTTTTCATTCCAAACGCAGTTGAAAGACCTGTAATAAAAAATGATAATAAAATAAACGAAAAATACGGATTAAAAAAGAACGACTATATATTATTCCTCGGCAGGATAGTGCCGGAAAAGCAGGTTAAGCTTTTGATTGAAGCATATAAGAGTCTTAAAACGGATAAAAAGCTTGTCATTGCAGGCGGTGCAAGCCACACGAGCGATTATTTTAACGAGGTCAAAGAATGCGCAAACGGCAGAGATGATATTATCTTTACTGATTTTGTTCAAGGTGAAGTGCTTGAAGAACTTTATTCAAATGCTTATATTTACGTTTTGCCGAGCGACCTTGAGGGTATGCCGCTAAGCCTTTTAGAGGCAATGAGCTACTCAAATTGCTGTCTTACATCGGATATTCCCGAATGTACCGAAGTTTGCGAGGAAAATGCAGTTTATTTCAAAAAAAGCGATAAAGAAGATTTGGAAAATAAATTACGCTTTCTTCTTGAAAATGAAAATATTGTAAAAGAATACAAGGAAAAGGCTCAGGATTATATTTGCAAAAAATATAATTGGGACGATATAACCGAAAAAACATTATCACTATACAAAAAGTAACTCGGAGGGGCAGATATGAAAATTTTGATGGTAAATAAGTTTCTCTACCCTAACGGCGGTTCGGAAACATATATGTTTAAGCTTGGTGCTTACCTCAAATCAATAGGCCACGAGGTTGAATATTTCGGTATGGAGCATGAGGGCAGATGCGTTTCAAACAGCCTCGGCCTTTATACCGAAACTATGGATTTTCATAATTCATCTGCTTTAAAGAAAATCAAGCTTTCGCTCAAAACGATTTATTCCAAGGAAGCGAGAGATAAAATGCTTGCTATTCTCGAAAGCTTTAAACCCGATGTTGTTCATCTTAATAATTTCAACTTTCAGCTCACTCCAAGTATTATTTACGCAGTGAAAGATTATGACAAGAAGCATAGCAAAAAAATCAAGCTTATTTACACGGCGCACGATTTTCAGCTTGTATGCCCCAACCATATGATGATGAATATTCACACAAATACTCCGTGTGAAAAATGCATAGGCGGCAATTTTAAAAATTGCACTAAAAACAAGTGCATACATAATTCAAAATTAAAATCATTTTTAGGTACGATTGAAGCAGAGATTTACAATAAAAGCGGAATATACTCACGGATTGACAACATTGTTTGCTGCAGCGAATTTATGAAAAATATGCTTGACACCAATCCTGTTTTTAAAAATAAAACAATCGTTCTTCACAATTTTATTGAAAAAATCGAGCCGAGAAAAAGCAAGAAAGAGGACTATGTTCTTTATTTCGGCAGGTTTGCAGAAGAAAAGGGTATTGAAACTCTTATTGGAGCTAAAAATACAAGCTTTATTTGCGCAGGCTCAGGACCGATTGAGGATAAGGTGAACAGAGCTCCTAATTTGAAAAATATCGGCTTTAAATCGGGTAAGGAGCTTGAAGAACTTATAAGAAAAA
>DAVZKM010000089.1:0-7661 GCA_052272245.1 Eubacterium sp. | reverse complement strand
TGCTGACTATATCAAGAACATGATCACAGGTGCTGCTCAGATGGATGGTGCTATCCTTGTTATCGCTGCAACTGACGGTCCTATGGCTCAGACTAAAGAACACCTTCTCCTTGCTCGTCAGGTAGGCGTTCCTGCAATCATCGTATTCCTTAACAAGACTGACCAAGTTGATGACCCAGAACTCCTCGAACTCGTTGAGATGGAAGTTCGTGAAACACTCGCTGAGTATGAATTCGATGACGAGTGCCCAATCATCAAGGGTTCAGCTCTTAAGGCTCTTGAGGCTTCATCAAATGATGATCCTGCTTGCGAATGCATTAAGGAACTCATGGATGCAGTTGACTCTTATATCCCAACTCCTGACCGTAAGTCAGACCTTCCTTTCCTTATGCCTGTTGAGGACGTATTCACAATCACAGGTCGTGGTACAGTTGCTACAGGTAGAGTAGAGAGAGGTAAGCTTAACACTAACGATACAGTTGAAATGGTTGGTCTTCGTGATGAAATCCGTTCAACAGTTTGCACAGGTATCGAAATGTTCAGAAAGATTCTTGACTACGCTGAGGCTGGTGACAACATCGGTTGTCTTCTTCGTGGTGTTCAGAGATCTGATATCGAGAGAGGCGAGGTTCTTGCAGCTCCTGGTTCAATCCATCCACACACAAAGTTCTCAGGTCAGGTTTACGTTCTTTCTAAGGACGAAGGTGGCCGTCATACTCCTTTCTTCAACAACTATCGTCCACAGTTCTATTTCAGAACAACTGACGTAACAGGTGTTATCACTCTTCCTGAAGGTACAGAGATGTGTATGCCTGGCGATAACGTTGTAATGAACGTTGAGCTCATCACTCCTATCGCTATTGAAGAAGGTCTTCGTTTTGCTATCCGTGAAGGTGGTAGAACAGTAGGTTCAGGCGTTGTTACAGCTATCAACGAGTAATCTATATTTTACTTTCTAAATTTAAAAGGTTGTCGCTTTTGGCGGCAACCTTTTTTCTTTCACCTATTGAAATTTGTTATATATTAGAGTAAAATATAAATATATAATAGATTAAAATTAAGTTAGGTGAATTATGAAAAAAATCAGTTTATTAGTAGCAGTTTTGTTTGTGTTTGTTAGCCTTTTATCTTTTTCTTCCAATGCCTTGGCAAATACAACGAAAACGGCAATCGGCATAAGTTTAGGGCAAACTGTTAATGAAAAAGTTGACAGCAGTTCATCTCAAACAAAATATTTATGGCTGAAATTTGATTGCCTTTCATCAAATTATTATGATTTTACTGTGTCGGATGCGGATTTACCGTTAAGTGACGTCTTTCTCACCGTTTATGATTCTGAAAATAATGTTATTAATTCTAATGTAAATACAGAAAATGAATATTCTTTTGTGTCTACAACTTTTTTTGAAGCAGGTAAATCTTACCGCTTTAGGATTGAATGTTTCAAGGGAACATATTCCTTTTCCGCTTCGCTAAATATTCATAATCATTGCTATACAAACTTTTTCGTAAAAGCCGTTGCAGACGATGACAAAGAAAATAGATTAAACGGCTTCTCAAAGCTTATGTGCAGCTCTTGCGGCAATGAATATATTGTTCAAAATATTTATGCTCCTTCTAACGTTAAGTTCTCATCGCATAAATTTACATTTAATTCATATGGCGTATATCCAAAAGTGGCTGTTTATGACAGTGTCGGTAATTTGATTTCACCGAGTGAATATGTTGTCACATATGATGATAACTTTAAGACGGGAAAAGCATGGGTGTACGTTAATTTTGTCGGAAATAATTATAAGGGCGAACTTACTTCAAGTTTCATAATTGTTCCCGCCAAACCGACTCCTACTTCCCTTAAATCCAAAAAGTCAAAACAGATTACTTATTCTTGGAATAAGGATTCTAACGCTTCGGGTTATCAAATTCAATACAGCACATCATCTTCTTTTTCTAAGAAAAAAACGAAGTCTTATATAATTTCTAAAAATTCAACTAAGTCAAAGACTTTCTCATCTCTTAAAAAGAAGAAAAAGTATTTTGTAAGAATACGTTCCTACAAAACTATTGACGGCAAACGTCAGTATTCCTCTTGGTCTAAAAAGATGAGCGTTAAAACAAAATAATTATTTAAGAGCAAGTTACTTTTACTTGCTCTTTTTTGTTTGAATTTTTTTTCAAATATGATATAATATGCATATGTTTAATTATGAAAGATTGTCAGATGACATAAAAATAGCAGTTTCTTCTGACCATACGTTTGGTACCGATGCAGTTATTCTTTCCGATTTCGCAAAAATAAAACCGAGAGATAAGGCTCTCGATATGGGGACAGGCTGTGGAATTATTCCTTTTTTATGGCTCAGAAATAAAAAAATTAATAACGTTTCTTGCCTTGATATTCAAAAAAATGCTTATGAGCAGGTTTGCCGTTCAATAGAAATTAATCATCTTGAAGATAGGCTTAAGCCCTTTAATTGTGACTTGAGAAAGATTAATGAAATTTTTGAGGCGGAAAAGTTTTCTCTTGTTACTATGAATCCGCCATATAAACCCGTCGGCACGGGTATTGAATCCCTTGGGGAGAGCGCACGTATTGCAAGACATGAGGTTTGTTGTAATATTGAGGATGCGTGTAAGGCTGCAAATTATCTGCTTAAATATGGAGGCAGATTTTGTATGTGCCATCGTCCCGAAAGGCTTGTTGACACCTTAGAGCTTATGCGCAAATACAAACTTGAGCCTAAAAGACTTCGTTTTGTTCAGGATAAGAACGCTGAACAACCTTTTCTCTTTCTTGTTCAGGGGCAAAAAGGGGCTAAGCCTTTTTTAAAGGTAGAGCCGCAATTAATAATAAAAAAGGAAAACGGTAAATTTACTCCCGAAATGCTTGATATTTACGGGTCATATGCCGACGGATATGATAAATGAGCGGAATATTATATGTTGTGGGTACTCCTATCGGAAATTTAAGTGATTTTTCACCGAGAGCAATAGATACTCTTGCAAGCGTTGATTTTATAGCAGCAGAGGACACGAGAGTCACTTTAAAGCTTCTCAATCATTTTGATATAAAAAAAGAAATGGTTTCCTATTTTGAACATAATAAAAGGCAAAGAGGAGAGATTATCTGCCAAAGAATACTCGCAGGTGAAAGCTGTGCAATTGTTACCGATGCAGGTATGCCGGCTATTTCCGACCCCGGCGAGGACTTGGTAACTCTTTGCCACGAACTTGGTATCGAGGTGCAGTCTGTTCCTGGGCCTACCGCCTTTGCAACAGCGCTTGCAATATCGGGTATGCCTACAGGAAGGTTTACTTTTGAAGGTTTCTTGTCGGTTAATAAAAAATCAAGACGTGAACATCTTGAAGAAATTAAGAATGAAAAACGCACTATGATTTTTTATGAAGCACCTCATAAACTTATTTATACACTTAACGATATGCGCAAGGTGTTCGGTAATCGCAATATAGCGCTTGTAAGAGAACTTACTAAAATCCACGAGGAAGTTCTACGATTTACCTTTGATGAGGCGATAGAATATTACAGCGATAAATCACCAAAGGGTGAATATGTTATTATTATTGAGGGCAAAAAAGAAGATATTAATGACGATATAACGCTCGAAATAGCTGTTGAAATGGCTAAAAATCTTGTAAAAAAGGGTATGTCGATTAATAGTGCGGCTAAGGAAACAGCGGCACAAACACCTTTTAAAAAAGGCGATATATATAAGGAACTGATATGATTTGCTCAATTTGCCCAAGGCATTGCAATGTTGACAGAAGCGTCAATCTCGGCTTTTGCCAAAGCCCCGATAATTTTCGTGTTGCAAGAGCGGCACTCCACTTTTGGGAGGAACCTTGCATAAGCGGCAAAGAGGGGAGCGGTACTGTATTTTTTTCAGGTTGTAATTTGAAATGTGTATTTTGCCAAAATAATGAAATCAGCGCTGAAAATAAAGGTGTTGAAATAAGCGACGATAAACTTATTTCCATTTTTGAAAATCTTATTTCCCAGGGAGCAAATAATATTAATTTGGTTAATCCCACTCATTATGCAAAAAGGCTTGCAACTGTGCTTGGCAGATGGAAATCTCCTGTGCCGATAGTTTATAATTCAAGCGGATACGAAGAGGTGGAAACTCTCAAAAAGTTAGACGGGCTTATTGATATCTATTTGCCCGACTTGAAATATATTAGAACTGAAAAAGCAATGCGCTATTCAAAGGCGGCGGATTATTTTGAAAAAGCGTCAGCGGCACTTTTGGAAATGAGGCGCCAAGTTGAAGATAGGTTTGACGGCGATATTATGAAATCGGGTATGATTATTCGCCATTTGATTTTGCCTCAAAATACCAACTCCTCAATTGCCGTTCTTGATTTTATTAAATCAAATTTTCCGGATACCTATGTTTCTCTTATGGCTCAGTATACACCTTGCGGCGATTTGAGTGAATTTCCGGAAATTAATCGAAAAATCACAAAGCGTGAATATGAAAAGATAGTAAATTATGCGCTTAATAATTCATTTGATAAACTTTTTATTCAGGAACTGAGTTCTGCAGATAAATCGTTTATTCCAAAATTTGATTTTACAGGTGTATTATGATATTATAAATATAATTGAATTATGAAAGGAGAAATTCTAAATGAAAAAGTTTTTTGCTGAATTTAAGGAATTTATTTCAAGAGGAAATGTAATTGACCTTGCTGTCGGCGTTATTATAGGCGGTGCGTTTTCTGCAATCGTTACTTCACTTACAGATAACATTATTAAACCGCTCATTAATTGTATAGGCGGCGCAGAGGTGCAAGGTAAGATTCACCTTGTCGGCGACAATTATATAGATTACGGTTCGTTCATTTCTGCCGTAATTAACTTCATTATTATGGCATTTATTATTTTCTGTATTGTCAAGGCAATCAATAAAATGCTTGACCTTGCAAAGAAAAAAGAAGAGCATAAGGAAGAAGCGCCTACAACTAAGATTTGTCCATTTTGTAAAAGCGAAATTCCTATTGATGCAGTTAAATGTTGTCATTGCACATCCGATTTACCAAAAGAGGATGAATAATTATTATCACGGAGCAAAATTTTGAATTCTATAGCAATTTTAGGTGCAGGCACATGGGGGATTGCGCTTGCCAAAATGTTAAAAAACACAAATAAAGAGGTTACCGTTTGGTCAGCTTTGCCTGATGAAATTGAAAAGCTGAAGAAAACCTCCCGTCACCCCAAACTACCCAATGTATCACTCCCTTTGGGCATTGAATATACTGCGGATATAAAATCGGCAATTGAAAATAAAGATATAATTATGTTTGCGGTGCCGTCTGTTTTTGTTCGCCAAACGGCAAAAAAATGTAAGCCATATATCAAGGATAACCAAATAATTGTTGATGTTGCCAAGGGTATTGAACCTGATACGCTTATGACCTTGACAGAAGTTATCGATGATGAAATTAAAAATCCAACTGTCAAATATGTAGCTCTTTCAGGCCCTACTCATGCCGAAGAGGTTTGCATTGATATGCCGACTACTATTGTATCTGCCTGTAAGGATATTGAAATCGCAAAGATTGTTCAATGTTTTTTCTCAAGTTCCTTTATGCGAGTTTATACTAATACGGATATTAAAGGGATTGAGATTTGCGGAGCAATGAAAAATATTATAGCCCTTGCAACAGGTATTTCACGAGGTTTGGGATATGGTGACAACGCTACCGCCGCTCTTATCACAAGAGGTCTTGCTGAACTTTCAAGGCTTGGTAATGCTATGGGTTGCTCGTCGGATACTTTTAGCGGTCTTACCGGTATGGGGGATTTAATTGTAACGTGTACAAGTCTTCATTCACGTAATAATAATGCCGGCTTTTTTATAGGTCAGGGATTGAGTTCTGACGAGGCAGTAAAAAAGGTCGGAATGGTTGTTGAGGGTATTAATGCACTTCCGGCTGCAATCAAGCTCGGTAAAGAATATAATGTTGATTTGCCGATTATTAATGCTGTTAATAATGTTGTAAACGGCAAAGTTTCACCTCGAGTCGCAGTTAATTCGCTGTTTAATCGTGAACCTAAGCCTGAAGTTTAACTGAATTTTTTAAGCAAAAATAAAAAATCCGATTGCCTTTTGACAGTCGGATTTATTTTATTCAAATATTTCATTGATTATTCTTGTGCGCTTTTCACGATTCATAATTCTCAGCTTCATAATTATAGCTTTTTCATTCTCTGATAAATCGTAAAACGTATCGTTAAAATCTTTTATATCAAAATTTATTTTTTGCTCATTATCTTGGTGAAGAGAATTTGAATCTTCATTAGAAATAAGAGTGTTTACGTCAATTCCGTAAACTTTTGCAATAGTTCTGAGTGTTTCAATCTTCGGTCTTGTTCTTCCGCTTTCGTAGTAAGCATATGCACTACGCTTTATGCCGATCGTTTTTGCAAATTGAGCTTGCGTCATATTTACTTCTTTTCTGCAAGCTTTGAGTATTTCCGGGATATTTGTTTTTTCCAAAACAATGCCTCCTTTGCTTTTATTATTCTTAACACATAATACAACATTAACTAATACTTGTCAACGAAAGTCACATAAATTATTACAAAATTCAAAATTTATTGACAATTTACGTTGCTTAATGTTATTATATAAAAAATACTGATGGTATATTTATGCCGCTAAAAAAATTAAAACATCGCAAATTATTGCAGGAGGTAATATTTTGAAAAAAGTTATTTCTTTGCTTTTGTCAATATTAATGATAATAACTACCGTTGCACCTTTAAGCGCTTCGGCTCAAAGTTATACTGAAAAATTGATTTCTCAAGGTTTTCCACGTGACTATGCCGAAAAACTTAACGAATTACATAATAAATATCCAAATTGGATTTTTAAACCGCTTATGACTAATCTTGATTGGGAAACAGCAATCGGCGGCGAGCGTTCAAAACATTCAAATCAACTTATTTCTAAATCAGCAACCGGCGATACATCTTTGTTTTGCAAATGTTCATCATGTTACAAAAATGGCAAGTATGTAATCCAAGAGGCAAGCGATTGGGTCTCGGCTTCCAAAAGTGCAGTTGAATACTATATGGACCCAAGGAACTTCCTTGACGAAAAACATATTTTTCAATTTGAATCCACCTCTTATGACGGCACGCAAACCAAAGAAGGCGTCGAAGCCATTTTGAACGGCACTTGGATGCATAATTCGCTTATTTCCTACAGAACTACCGGTCAAAGAGTAAAAATGTATGATGCCTCAACCAAGTATTCAGACGTTATTATGAAGGCGGCTCAGGATTTCGGCCTTAATGCTTATTACATAGCCGCTAAGATTAGACAGGAAAACGGTGGCGCTACGGCTTCTGCAACGGCGGTAAATGGCTCTACGAGTCCTTTTCAAGGTATTTATAATTATTTTAATATCGGTGCATATACCGGCGCAAAAGACGGCTTGGCTTGGGCGGCAGGCTTTCTTAAAACAAATAAGGCAACAAAGTTTTACAGTGCCGACCCTAATGTTGACCCGGCAGGCGGTACTGTTACCTCAATTTCCTCTAATCAATATATGACGTGGCGAGCAAATAAGGGTGATTATTATTACGTGGGCATCGGCTCCAAGTGTCAGAATTTCGCCTCCAAGCTCGCGGT
>DAVZKM010000088.1:0-7749 GCA_052272245.1 Eubacterium sp. | reverse complement strand
CATGAAGGACCAGTAGCTTTCGGGATGCTCGCAAATGTTTCACGAGGAATTATCAGTGTTGGCGACAGCGTATTTGCAAGTATAAACGGTGCAAGAAGAAAGGCAATTATGCGCAATCATACTGCTGCTCATCTTCTTCAGGCTGCGCTTCGTCAGGTTCTCGGTACTCATGTTGAACAGGCAGGTCAACTTGTTGATGAAACGGAGGTTAGATTTGACTTTACTCATTTCAATCCTATGACAACGCAGGAAATTGCCGAAGTTGAATTGCTTGTTAATAAATTTATCCTTTCAGCTTCCGATGTTACTATGCAGGAAATGCCTATTGAAGAAGCTAAGAAAATGGGCGCTATGATGCTCTTTGGTGAAAAATATGGCAATATTGTAAGAGTTGTTAAGGCAGGCGATTTTTCAACAGAATTTTGCGGCGGTACTCACGTTGCCAACAGCGGTGAAATCGGTTTGTTCAAAATTGTATCAGAATCTTCGGTTGCCGCAGGTGTAAGAAGAATTACAGCTTATACCGGTCTCGGCTCTCTTGCTTATCTTAACCTTAACGAAATGGCTGTTAAAGCAGTTGCTTCTATTCTTAAAACAAGTGAAAATGAGGTTGAGGAGAGAACACAGGCGGTTATAAGCGATAATAAAGAAATGGAAAAAGAAATTCAGGCTCTTAACGCAGAGATTACCAAGCTTAAGAGTGCCGATATGTTCTCAAAACCTACCCTCGTTGACGGACTCGAACTTTACATTGCAAAAATAGATGGCACAACTCCTGATGCTCTTCGTTCAATGGGTGATGATATAAAGAATAAAGGAGAAAACGTTGTTGCTCTTATTGCAGGTGTAAACGGTGAAAAGGCTAACCTTGTTGCTGTTTGCGGAAAGAATGCTATTGCAAAGGGCGTTAAGGCAGGCGACCTTGTTCGTGAAATTGCGAAGCTTGCAGGAGGTGGCGGCGGAGGTCGTCCCGATTCCGCTATGGCAGGTGCCAAGGATATATCAAAACTTGATGACGCTTTAGCCGCTGTTGAGCAAACAGTTAAATCATTAATTAAATAAGAGGGTGTAATTATGTGTTTGTTTTGTGAAATAATTGACGGTAAAATTCCTTCAACAAAGGTGTATGAGGACGATATGATTCTTGCATTTAAAGATATTAATCCTGTTGCTCCTGTTCATATTGTAATTGTTCCTAAGGCTCATATTGATTGTGCAAACGGTGTTAATGAGGAGAATAGCAAATATGTTGCTCATATTTTTGAAAAAATACCCGAAATCGCAAAAAGCCAAGAAATTGACTCTTATAGAATTATCAACAATTGCGGTGAAGATGCAGGTCAAAGCGTTATGCATCTCCACTTCCACCTTATAGGCGGTATCAAGTTAGGAGAAAAAATTATATGAGCGAACAGTATTACACATTAAAAATAGCGGGTCTTGAAAGGCAGTTAAAGCGTTTTTCGGTTTCTGATACACTTGATATTGCCGCATTTATTCTTTTCGGTGATGTTGAACTTACAGAGGCTTGTGCTAAGGAGCTTTTAAAAAAAGCCCCTGAATTTGACTATATCGTTACTCCCGAAGCTAAGTCTATTCCGTTGGCTTATGAAATGAGCAGGCTTTCGGGCAAAAAGTACATAGTAGCAAGAAAAGGCGTTAAGGTTTATATGGATAATCCTATTGAGTATAAGGAAACGAGTATTACTACTCAAAAGGAACAATCGCTTTTTCTTGGCCACGAGGATGGTGATTTGCTTACCGGCAAAAAAGTGCTTATTGTTGATGATGTTATTTCAACAGGAGAGAGTCTTAAAGCTGTTCAGGGCCTTGTGAAAGCTTTTAAAGGCAATATTGTAGCATCATGTGCGCCTCTTGCCGAAGGCGATGCAGCTGACCGAGATGATATTGTATTTCTTGAAAGACTGCCGCTTTTCTTTAAATAATTTGCATTATTTTAATTCTTTTTTATATAATAAGTAAAGGTGATATTTATGCTCAATGACGAGAAAAAAGTTGTAATTGTTGGTGTTGGAATGGTTGGAATGAGCTTCGCTTATGCTCTGTTAAACCAAAATATATGTGATGAACTTGTTCTTATTGATATTAATAAGGTAAGAGCGAAGGGTGAGGCAGCTGACCTTTCTCACGGCCTTCCTTTTGCACCAAGCAGTATGTCCATTTATGCAGGTGACTACAGTGATTGTTCAAATGCCGATTTAGTTGTTATTTGTGCAGGAGCTCCTCAGCTTGAGGGCGAGTCGAGGCGTGATCTTTTAAAGAAAAATTATAACGTGTTTAAATCTATTGTTAATCCTATTATTGCAAGCGGATTTAACGGTGTATTTCTTGTGGCAAGCAACCCGGTTGACGTTATGACTCAAATTGTTTATGAACTTTCGGGTTTTCCTGCAAATCGTGTTCTCGGTTCAGGTACCACGCTTGACTCGGCACGTTTGCGCCATATGATGAGCGATTATTTTAAAATTAATCCTCGCAACGTTCATGCTTATGTTATCGGCGAACATGGTGACAGCGAATTTGTACCTTGGAGCAATGCTTCAATTTCAGTTATTCCGCTAAATGAGTTTGGCAAAAACAGACCTACTCTTATGGAGGATATGCATAAAATCGCTGTTGACGTTAAGGAGTCTGCTTATGAGATAATTAAGGCTAAAAAGGCAACCTATTATGGTATAGGTATGGTGCTTGCAAGGCTTACACGTGCAATTCTTTTTGATGAAAATTCAATTTTTACAGTATCATCTTACCTTAAAGGTGAATACGGAGAAAAAGGGATATATATCGGCGTTCCGTCTGTTGTCAACAGAAACGGTATTCGTGAAATCCTTGAAATTGAGTTAAATGAAGAAGAACAGAAAAAGTTTAATGAATCAGCTAAGATTATTCATGAAATGGTTGATGAAATCGAATTGTAATTTGGAGAAAACTTATGAGTGAAGAAACAGTAGTAGCTGAAAATATATCAAGCAAAAAACAATCAAAGAATAAAAGACCGAAAAGTAAGCTTCAGGAAACAATTGAATTTTGTATTCCTATAGTTATTGCTGTTGCGCTGGCTTTTATTTTACGTACTTTTGTTTTTGCTAACGCCGTTGTACCTACAGGTTCAATGCTTAACACTATTCAGGAGGGTGACAGAATCATTGCAAGCCGTATGGCTTATAATAATAACGACCCTGAAAGATATGATATAATCTTGTTTAAGTACCCTGATAATGAGGAACAGATTTACGTTAAGCGTATTATTGGATTGCCCGGTGAAACCGTTCAAATTGTAAACGGTGTTGTTTATGTTACAAAGACCGACGGCAAAACAATACAGCTTGATGACAGTTTTGTAACGGCATGTGAACCTTACGGTGATTTCGGCCCTTATGTTGTGCCTCAGGATAGCTATTTTATGCTTGGAGACAACAGGAATGACAGTAGGGATTCAAGATTTTGGACGAATACTTATGTTAAACGTGACAAAATTATCGGTAAGGTAAAATTTAGATATTATCCATCTATTGGAAAGATAGAATAATTAAAAATCGAAAAAAATAACTGCTCTTGTTAGTTTTCAAGAGCAGTTATTTTTTATTGATTATTTTCAAGTACATAAGTACCGCTTGCCATTACAGCAATGGCAAAATTGCCGAATTTAAAATAGCTTTTTATCGAATCAGTAAAGTTGAGATAATCCGATACCGTATAATTGTTTGAGTCAATACGTCTTACTTTATTGTTATCACAGCAAACAAATATGTCGTTTTCATCAAGGCTTACGTGGGTCGGATTAAGAAATGTGTCTGTTTCCTTGCCGCCGATTCTTAAATCAACGCCCATATTTTGACTTGAATATCTTATAACACAATTTTCATTAGGACAAACACTCCAAAAATATTTCCCTTCAAGTGCAATATTTTTTACAGGCTCGTCATGGTATTCAAAAGCACCGTTCCACTCAAGCTCGCCCTCACGGTCAAATATTCCGCCCTCTCCGTTAGGAAATATCGCAAGTACACGTCTGTCATAAAGAACAGCTGCATCGCATTGAACGAAGTTAGGCATTATTTGACTTATTCTGTTAAAGTTGGAACCAAATTTTTTTAGCAAATATGCATTTTTTGTAAGCACATCTATGCTTTTTGTTTTGAAATTGATAACAGAATACTGAACCTTATATTGCGTACCGTTAGGAAGCGGCAGTTTCTCAACAATTATTACGGATTCGTCATTGTATTTAATAACATCGACAATTTCTTTCGTTGTAATTAATTGCAATATTATTCCTCCGATTTGTTAAGAGATGTATTAGTAAGATAACCGAGAGTAAGAAGGCTGTCTCTAAGATGGACATTTTCAACGATTACACCCGGATGAGCCATGGCAATATCATAATTGCTGAAATTTAAAAAGCTTTTAATACCGACCTTAACAAGCAAATCCGTAAGTTCCTCCATATCTGTTGAAGGAATACAGGTTACAGCGCAGGTAGGGGAGTTGTCAATACAAAAGTTTTCGAGATAATTAACGTTTCTGACCGGAATACCTTTAATCATATTTCCGCAAATAGCCTCATTCTTATCAAAAATACCGATAAGCTTAAAGCCGCTGTTTTTTGAAAACATTTTGTTTGTAATAGCCTTACCCAAATTACCGGCACCGATAAGTATTGTTTTTATTTCCTTATCAACGCAAAGTATTTCGCCGATTTTAGCGTGAAGTTCGGGCACATTATAACCGTATCCCTGTTGACCGAAGCCACCAAAGCAGTTAAAATCGTGTCTTATTTGCGAAGCAGTAAGCCCCATTCTTGCTGCAAGTTCTTTTGAACTGATGCGCACTATTCCATTATCCTTGAGAGATTGCAAAAATCTGTAATATCTCGGCAATCTCTTAATAACGGATATAGATATATCATCTTTATTTTGCATAATATTCCTCTCCTGAATTTCTGTAATAAAGATTATTATTTAGTCATTTGAGTTATTGTTTCCATTACATAGTCTCCGAACTCGCTGCAAGTGCAACCGTCAGCTCTGCCTGTAATTACAAGCTTCTTTTCTTCAAGCATACATTTGTCAAGTGCAGCTTCAAGAGCATTTGCTTGCTTTTGGAAACCGATGTGAGAAAGCAGCATGACAGATGCTCTGAGCATTGAGCAAGGGTCAGCATATTGACCTCTGCCTTCCTTAATCATACGTGGTGCTGAGCCATGAACAGCTTCAAACATTGCATATTTTTTACCGATGTTGGCTGAACCTGCAGTACCTACGCCGCCCTGAAATTCAGCTGCCTCATCTGTGATAATATCGCCGTAAAGGTTAGGAAGAACGAATACCTTGAAATCCTTTCTTCTTGCAGGGTCTATTAGTTTTGCAGTCGTAATATCAACATACCAGTCATCAGTTACAATGTCAGGATATTCTTCACCGATTTTTTGGGCAGTTTTGAGGAATTTGCCGTCGGTTGTTTTAATAATATTTGCCTTTGTAATGATAGAAACTTTGCCCTTGTTGTTTTTCTTTGCATATTCATAAGCAAGGCGAGCGATTCTTTCACATCCCTCTTGCGTTGCAACTGTAAAGTCTACAGCAAGGTCGTCAGTAATGTTTACGCCATAAGAGCCAATTGCATAGCCGCCCTCGGTATTTTCTCTGAAGAAAGTCCAGTCAATACCTTGTTCGGGAACTTTAACAGGACGCATATTTGCGAAAAGGTCAAGCTCTTTTCGCATGGCAACGTTAGCAGATTCAACGTTTGGCCATGGATCACCGGCTCTCGGAGTAGTTGTGGGGCCTTTAAGAATAACGTGGCACTTTTTAAGCTCTGCGAGCACGTCATCGGGAATAGCTTTGTTGCATGCCGCACGGTTTTCAATAGTTAAACCGTCAATTTCCTTAAACTGAACCTTGCCGCTTGCGACCTCATCTTTAAGAAGAAATGCAAGAACTCTCTCGCTTTCTTTTGTAATGATAGGTCCGATACCGTCACCGCCGCAAATACCGATTACGATTGTATCAAGTGCATCGTAGTCTGTAAAATTTTTGTCCTCTTTGATTTTTTTTGCTCTTGCAAGTTGAGATTCCATAAGTGAACGAAACTTTTCAACTGCTTCGTCAATGATTTTAGCATCGTCTGCCATAGTTGTATCCTCCGATAATTTGATTATTTATTCATTTCTCTTGTGTAATCGAGAAGTCCGCCGCAAACAAGCATCGCTCTCTGTCTTGCGGAAAGGTGGGAAGAATTAAGTTGATATTCCTCGCCCTTAGTAAGATTTTTGAGAACAACAGGCTTGTTGTTTTCAATTGCATCTTTAATGTTTGGAAGTGAAAGCTCGTCCATTTGGTCAATCTTATCATAATCTTCTTCATTTGCAAATGTGAACGGCAAAATACCTGCGTTTACAAGGTTTGCAACGTGAATTCTTGCGAATGATTTAGTAATAACGGCCTTAACTCCAAGATAAAGCGGAACGAGCGCCGCATGCTCTCTTGACGAGCCTTGACCGTAGTTTGCACCGCCGATAATAAAGCCTTTGCCTTCTGCCTTAATTCTTTCAGGGAATGTTTCGTCACAAACGGCAAAGCAATATTGTGAAAGGTGAGGAATGTTTGAACGGTAAGGAAGAATCTTAGCGCCGGCAGGCATAATATGGTCTGTTGTGATATTGTCGCCAACCTTAAGAACTGCCTTTGCCGTGATGTCCTCAGGAAGCTTTTCTGTTTTTGGGAAAGGCTTGATGTTAGGACCTCTGAGTACTTCTACCTTATCTGCATCCTCAGGTGAAGCAGGAGCTTCAACCATATTGTCATTAACAATAAAGTGCTCAGGCATAGAAATTTTAGGAGCGTCGCCAAGCTCTCTCGGGTCTGTAAGATATCCGGTAAGCGCAGATGCCGCAGCAACTTCAGGAGATACAAGATAAATTTGACCATCCTTTGTTCCTGAACGTCCTTCAAAATTTCTGTTAAATGTACGAAGTGAAACGCCGCCTGAATTTGGTGACTGACCCATACCGATGCAAGGGCCGCAGGCTGATTCTAATATTCTTGCACCTGCGCTAATCATATCTGAAAGCGCACCGTTTAATGCAAGCATATTGAGTACTTGCTTCGAGCCGGGAGCAATGCAAAGAGAAACCGACGGTGCGATAGTTTTACCTTTTAGAATTGAAGCAACTTTCATCATATCAACAAATGATGAGTTTGTGCAAGAGCCGATAGCAACCTGGTCAACTTTAATTTTGCCGATTTCGTCAGTTGTTTTAACGTTATCCGGCATGTGCGGGCAAGCAGCCATAGGTGTAAGAGAGCAAAGGTCAATATCAATTACTTCGTCATACTCTGCATCCTCGTCAGGAAGAATTTCAGTCCAATCATTTTCACGTCCTTGCGCTTTGAGGAAAGCAAGGGTAATTTCATCAGATGGGAAAATAGAAGTTGTAGCGCCAAGTTCGGCACCCATATTTGTAATGGTTGCTCTCTCGGGAACAGAAAGTGTTTTAACACCCTCTCCGCCGTATTCAATAATCTTGCCTACGCCGCCTTTAACGCTCATAATTCTAAGAACTTCAAGGATAACGTCTTTAGCAGAAACCCATGGCTTAAGATAGCCGGTAAGGTTAATTCTTGTCATCTTAGGCATAGGAATATAGTATGTACCGCCGCCCATAGCAACAGCAACATCAAGTCCGCCTGCACCCATAGCAAGCATACCGATACCGCCGCCTGTAGG
>DAVZKM010000087.1:0-7786 GCA_052272245.1 Eubacterium sp. | reverse complement strand
AAAAAGAAAAAACCTACGAAAACGCCGTGTTTACGCAGGTTTTGGAGCTACTGGTCGGACTCGAACCGACGACCTGCGCATTACGAATGCGCTGCTCTACCAACTGAGCCACAGTAGCAAAGTATTAAATTAATCGTCAAGCAATTCAAGAAGCTTTGCCATAACAAACTCAACGCTTGATTTGCGGACTTGATTGCGCCCGATTTCGCCAAAATGGCAAGTGTAAGTCGCCGTTTTGCCGTTTATATAAAAGCCAAAGCACACCATGCCGACAGGCTTTTTAGCAGTACCGCCGCCGGGACCCGCAACACCCGTTACACCTACACCAACCTCGCTTTTAGCAACATTGGCAACGCCCTGCGCCATTTCATAAGCAACCTCTTCGCTGACCACTCCATTAGAAAGAATGGTATCAGCCTTGACACCGAGGAACTCAATCTTAGCCTCATTCGCATAAGTCACAAAAGAAACGTCAAGCACCTTTGATGCATTTGCAACATTTACTATTGTACCACAACACATACCTCCAGTGCAAGACTCTGCGAAAGAAATATGAAAATTTTTTTCAATAAGTTTTTTTACTACCTGTTCCTCAAGTGCCATAGGTTAAACCTCTTTTGTTATTTTTCCAAGCCGTTTTGAATTTTAGCGGCAGTTAATGTGTTTTGCATAAGCATTGAAATTGTCATAGGACCTACACCGCCCGGTACAGGAGTGATAAACGAGCATTTGTCCTTAACACTTTCAAAATCGACATCGCCGCAAAGCTTGCCGTTTTCGTCCCTATTCATTCCGACGTCAATTACGACTGCGCCGTCTTTAACCATATCGGCAGTTACAAATTTCGGTTTACCGATAGCGGCAACAAGGATATCTGCACTTTTGGTAACTTCTTTAAGGTCAACAGTTTTTGAATGAGCAATTTCAACAGTTGCATTTTCGTGGAGAAGAAGCATTGCCATAGGCTTGCCCACAATATTGCTTCTGCCGATGACAACAGCTTTTTTGCCCGTTACATCAACACCTGTTGAATGAATAAGTTCCATAACGCCTGCAGGAGTACAAGGGAGGAAATTATAATCACCTATCATAATTGCACCGACGTTTACGGGATGAAATGCGTCAACATCCTTAATAGGGTCTATAAGATTGATAACCTCTTTATCATCAAGATGCTTAGGAAGCGGAAGTTGGCACAAAATGCCGCTGATTTCCTTTTTATTGTTAAGTTCTTTTACAAGATTGTTTAATTCTTCTTGAGTTGTATTTTCATTAAGTGCATATTTTTCACTGTAAAATCCGACCTCGTCGCAAGCCTTTTCCTTATTTTTTACATAAACCTGTGAAGCAGGGTCATCGCCTACAATGATAACTGCAAGACCGGGAGTAATGCCCTTTGCCTTAAGCTTTTCGGTTTCCTCTTTAACTCTTTGCCTAACTTGCTTTGAAACAAGCTTACCGTCAATTATTTGTGACATCTTCATTCTCTCTTTCGTCATTATTTTCTTTTATTTCTTCAATGCTCTCTGTCGTTTCGCCGTTTGCAGTGGCAAGAGCCGGTGTAAGGCTTAATCTTTGCGGCAACGTGCCTTTTTTAAGCTTAACCATATTGATTATATGCATAACAAGAAATGCTACGACTATAATTGCCGACAAAAGTTGACTTACACGAATAGTGGTATTTGCGATATAAAGCGAATCGGTTCTAAGTCCCTCAACTACCATTCTTTCAAGTCCGTACCAAATACCGTAAAGAAGGAAAACCTCGCCCTTGTATTTTCTTCTTTTATGCACGATATAGTTAAGTATAAAAAATCCTAAAATGCACCAAACGCTTTCATAAAGAAAGGTTGGGTGAACGGGCACGTTTGGGTCAACATCAATTCCCTTTGCCGCCAAAGTATCTGCACTTGCGGCAAGAGTATCGTGAATTTTTAAGCTCCACATTCTAAAAGGAGCAGTAGTAGTATTTGTACCGAATGCCTCTTGATTAAAGAAATTACCCCATCTTCCTATACCTTGACCGATAAGAAGCCCAAGACCTCCTAAATCAAGTAAATTTCTAAAATCAATCTTACCGATTTTACAACCGATAATTGCGCCTATAAATGCACCTATAATACCGCCGTATATTGCTATGCCACCGTTCCAAATTTGAGGAATTTCGGAAAGATGCTCTTTATAATATGACCATTCAAATATTACATAATATGCTCTTGCGAAAACGATACCCAAAATAGTGCCCCACATTAAAACGTCCGTCATTCCGTCAAGGCTCATTTTCCATTTATAAGCCATTCTGCCGCCGTAAAGAACAGCAAGTGCAAAGCCGAAAGCAATGATTATGCCGTACCAATGAATACTGTAGTTTCCGATTGAAAATGCTACACTCGCAACGTCAAAATCAATTCCGAGCCCTTCAAAATAAACTCTTGTATAATCGCTCATATTTATTCCTCACTTTGCTTAACAACACTTAATGCGCTGTATTTTTCGTCCATAACCTGAGATAAGCGAGATAAAATATCAGCTTTAGTTATATTTTTGTAAATTTCAACAATATCAAGCATATCATATTCGCCGAAATGAGCCGCAACAAGACCGTTTGCAAGGGTATCAATATCATTATATGACATAATTTCCTTGCCGTAAAGCGAACGCCTTGCCGATTCAAATTCATCGTCTGTTATGCCGTCATCTTTAAGCCTTTCTACCTCTTTTTTTATCTGCTTTGCTACCTCTTTGGGATTTTCGCTTTCACCGTCAAAAATGATTGATTCATAGCCGTAACCGATAAAATATTCCTTAGAAAAGCTTTCATTAATAAGGCCTTCTTCAAACAACGAATTATATAAATTGGAGGTGTTGCCGGCAAGAATTTCGAGCAAAACAGTAGTTTCAACAATAGTTTTCAAATCCTGCTTAGGTTTTTCGCACGCTTCCTTATATCCGAATGAAAATACAGGAATA
The DNA here is from genome assembly GCA_052272245.1 of Eubacterium sp. GTDB lineage: Bacteria > Bacillota > Clostridia > Oscillospirales > Acutalibacteraceae > Eubacterium_R. Next base: position 4,816 of record DAVZKM010000087.1, on the reverse strand, counting down.
CTCATTGCAAGATTATATTCTTCATAATCGCCGACAACGTCCCTTTCTTCTTTTTCAAAAGAACGTTCAATCGAAAGCTCTGGTGCCGGCTTTAACATTTTGTCACAAACAAACAACACCTGTTCAGGCGTGACATTACCGACAACTGCAAGAGCCATATTATGAAGATTATAGAAAGTATCATAGCAGTCATAAAGAAGCTTGTCAGTAATCTGCGCTATAGAATCAACCGTTCCGGCAATATCAATTCTTACCGGGTGCTTATGATAAAGCAAGCGAAGAAGATTAAAAGTGCTCATCCAAGAGGCAACGTCATAATACATAGTAATCTCTTGCCCTATTATGCCCTGTTCTTTTTCAACGGTTTCTTTTGTAAAATAAGGATGGGTGACAAAATCGAGCAATATTTCAAGCGACGCTTCAAAATTATCACTGCATTGGAAAAGATAGCACGTTTTGTCAAACGAAGTATACGCATTAGCCGAAGCGCCTGTTTTTGCATAGCGTGCAAAAGCATCAAGGTCCTCACTTTCAAACAGCTTATGCTCAAGAAAATGAGCGATACCCTCGGGCACAACTGTCCACTCATCCTTGTCGGAACGCTTAAACTTAGTATCAATTGAGCCATAATCAGTGCCAAAAATCGCATAGGCTGAATTGTAATTTTTCTTTGGCATTACATATATTTTCAAGCCTGATTTGTGGTCAATTTCGTAATATTTTTCATCAAGCGATTTGGATATTTTTTCTATCATTACTCTTCCTCCTGACCAACAAGCTTATATACAGTATCAAGTGAAACAAGCTCTGCGCACTCTTTAATCTCATCATATTTCACATTGCTGATATCGTCGCAAACCTCCTGCGGCGTTTTATATCTTTCGTCACAAATTTGCTGAATATACCAGCTTTCAATAGTTTCCGGCATATCGCAAACAGCGCCGACTGCGTCAACAAGCGCCATTCTTGAGGAATTAAATTCATCCTCGTAGTCCCCGCTTTTGATAACGTCAAGTTGGTGCAAAATTTCATTAACAGCCTTGTCCATATTTTCTTCAAGGCAACCGCATTGAACTAAAATGCAACTTTTAAGCCTTGTGTAGCGAGCAGAACAATAATAGCAAAGGCTCATCTTTTCTCTGACATTTGCAAAAAGTTTAGAATAAGGACCACCGCCGAAAATATCGGTAAAGCTTCGCATTGCCTTTGCAAGGTTGTCCTTTGGCTTAACATCTGCCCTAAAGCCTAAAACAAGTTTACCCTGCTTAACGTCGATTCTTTCAATATAATTATTCACCTTTTCACTCTTGCCGATAAATACAGGGTTTGGCAAATGAATATAATTTCTGTTAATATTTTTAAATTCATCAGAAAGATAATTATATACCTTATCTATATCCGTATCGCCGACAACAGTTATGAGAATTTTTGCCTTTGAAAGAGCATTAATCCAAGCAGTTTTGATATCGTTGCTTGAAAGCATTTCAACATCTTTAACATATCCGTATTTGTTAATAGAATAAGGCTCGTTTGAAAACATTTTTTCCTCGGTTTTCCTTAAAACATAAATTCGTTTTTCATTTTCCTCAGAATTAATTTTTTCAATAAGAATTCTCTTTTCAGCTTCAATATCCTCATCAAAAAAGTTGCCGTTTTCATCAAGTTTAGGTTCAAAAACAAGAGACGAAAGAAGCTTAACACATTCAAAAGCAATACTTTCCCCGTCAAGTGAAAACTTATCGTTAAGACAGGTTGCGCTAAGCGACAAAACCTGGCATTCGCCGATTTTTGACACGGTATCGTTAAGCGATGCGCCGTAAAGAGAAGCAAGCTTCCTGTTTAAAGTGAGCATATTGGGATATTTTTTGCCTCTCCTTGCCAAAAGTCCGAGCATCACCGAATTAGCGCTCACCTTATCCTTTTCAAGCGGGAGTGCCATGCTGACGGTAATCAAATTGGTTTTAAATCTATTAACGGGAACGCCTACAACTTCAATCCCGTCGGATATATCTTTTTTAATAAACTCCACTTATTTATCCTCCGAAAAAATACAATAATATTTTCACTAAATTATAATATAACATATTATTGCCATAATTTCCATATATTATTAGTTAATAATTATTAAAAAAGAAGATAAAGAAGTGCCAAAATCAGCATATTATCCGCTCCCTCGTGGGAAAGAAGCATAATAAGAGCTAAAATTATCAAAGAAGAGTCGTCCTCTTCCTCTTTGTTTTCTTCCTTTAGCGCCCCGTTTTTTTTATCATCGGTTTTTTTATAATCTTTATCATTGTCATTTGTCAGGCTTTTTGCTCTTTTTTGCATATCGTTTACACGCTTTTTTGCCTCATTTATATCATTTTCGCTGAAATAAGCCAATTAAAACAGCTCCCTTAAAAGCGGCAACACCTCAAAAAGCTTAATTATTTTCATCGCCTGATCGGCTTTGTTTTGCGTTTCAGGGCGCAAGTGAGGCTTTAGCGCCATAATCAAATCAACGTTCTTGTTAGGCGTGTTATTCATTTTATCAAATATTGATTTTGCTTTCATGATCATATTAAAATCAAGACTGTCAAGTCCGAGAGAATTAAGCGCTTGAAGTGCATTTTGATTGTTATTTTGATTGTTATTTTGGTTGTTATTAAAATTTTGCGTGGTACTTTGCGTATTTTCAGACGTGCCCCCGCCTAAAATAGACGAAGCCACGCCCTTTAGCATATTGATGTCATCCGGAGTTAAATTTGAGATAATATCATTGATATCAGGCGTGTTATCCAAAATCATTTCCCCTCTTTCAGCTTTTTCATAAGCTCCTTAGCCTGCGGTGAATTGAGCAGTTTTTCGCAAGCCTCTTTATTGGATAAAACGTCTTTTAACTGCTTCGTTGCCTTTTCGGAAAGATTTTTGTTTACAAATTCGTCAAGCCGTCCTTTGTCTGCCGCTTCCTTCATTTTGCTTATGTCAAAGCCAACCTTTTTATTTAACTCGTTCATATTTTCCTTTTTCATTGAAATAAAATCCCCTTTGATATATAATTAACTTAATATAATCTATGAAAGGTCACGGTGATTTATGAATGAGAATTGTTGTTTTATCTGACTCGCACAGGAATGTCGGCAGACTTTTTACGGCTGTCGAAAGGCATCTTGACAATGCGGATTTATATATTTTTCTCGGCGACGGCGAGGATGATTTTGACGCAGTTATTGACGCATACCCCCATATTAAATACGAGCGTGTTTGCGGCAACTGCGATTGGTATTCAAATTATCCCGATAAAATGGAAATTGAATTTGGCGGCAAAAGAATTTTCTTTTCTCACGGTCACCCATATAATGTTAAATTCGGATACGAAAATATAATTGCCGAGGCTAAAAGAAGAAATGCCGATATCGTCCTTTTCGGTCACACTCATAATCAATATACCGAATACCTTGACGGCTTATATATTATGAACCCCGGCTCTGTCGGTATGAACGGCGACTACGGTGTAATTGATATCACCCCTAAGGGCGATATAATGCTTATTAAAGAACATATATAATTACACTTGCATTTTTATTGCAAATAGAATATAATACTCCTTGTCAGTTCGCAAAATCCTGACCAGTATCGCAATTGCGGTGCTTCTAAAAACAAAACTAAGGAGACAAAAGAATATGAACAAGAAAGTATTATTCGTAGTACAAACAGCAGCCATTGCGGCGCTTTATGCGGCGCTCACCTATGCGCAAAACTTTTTATTGCCGGGCACAACGTCTGCCGCCGTGCAATTTCGAGTAAGTGAGGCACTCAACGTCTTGGCGCTTTTTACCCCTGCGGCTATACCGGGGCTTACGCTTGGATGTGTGCTTTCAAACATTTACAATATCGGCTCAGGCTTACCGCTTGATATGATATTCGGTTCGCTTGCAACACTCGGTGCAACAACGGCAATGTACCTTTTAAGAAATGTAAAAATCGGAAATTATCCGCTTTTATCTCTTCTTATGCCTGCCGTTTTCAACGGAATTGTTATCGGTTGGGAGATTGAAGTGTTCTTCATTGAGGGCAAATTCCATTTTGCAAGTTTTTTAACACAGGGCGGTCTTGTGGCCTTGGGTGAGCTTGGAGTTATGCTTGTTCTCGGAACAATTCTCTATTACGTAATAGTCGGCAGGAAATTAGATAAAAAAGTTTTCAAAAAATCAGTTCAGTAAAAACAAAAGCACTAAGTCATCAAAGGCTTGGTGCTTTTTAATTATTATAATAACGCAATTGGCGGTGGGCGCTTTAGCACCCACCGCCTTGTAACTTAAAGGGGAAACGAGTAATTAAATATTACTCGATTTCAATATATTTTGTAGTGTCAACTTCTTTTTGAGGCTGAACTTTAGGAATTGTCAAGGTCAAAATGCCGTGCTTAAACTCGCCCTTGATGTCGCTTTCCTTAACGTCGCCAACATAGAAGCTTCTCTCACATTCGCCGGCATAACGTTCCTTGCGAATGTATTTTGTATTTTTCTTTTCACTCTCCTCGTCAAGTCCCTTGGCTGCCTTAACAGTCAAATAACCGTCTTTAAGAGAAACCTTAACCTCATCTTTAGAAAATCCCGGCAAATCCATTTCCATAATGTAACTGTCGTCGGATTCCTGAACATCTGTTTTCATAAGGTTCTTACCCCTATGACCGTAGAGCTTCTTTTGAAGCTTATCCATTTCATTATTATCATAAAACGGAAAATCAAAAAAGTCATCGAACAAATCTTTACCAAATACACTAGGCATCAACATAAGTCATCGCTCCTTTCATAAAAAACACCATACATTTAAC
>DAVZKM010000086.1:0-7817 GCA_052272245.1 Eubacterium sp. | reverse complement strand
TTATGAATGGTGTATCTCATATGCTCCCGTTCGTAGTAGGCGGCGGTGTACTTATTGCATTCGGTTTTCTTATTGATACAATCGCAGGCAATGCAGACGTCGGCGGAACATTCGGTTTCACAAGCCCTGTTGCATCTGTTGCTTTCTGGATAGGTAAAGCGGCATTTGCGCTTATGCTTCCTGTTTTGTCGGCATATATCGCTCAGTCTATTGCAGACCGTCCGGGTTTGCTTCCGGGCTTTGTAGGCGGAGTTTTTGCTGCAAGCGGACATACAATTCAAAGTATGGTTGACGGCGTTAATTCAGGCAACGGACTTGCCGGAGATTCAAAGGCAGTATCGGGTTTCCTCGGCGCATTGTTTGCCGGCTTTATAGCAGGTATAGTTGTTCAGCTTCTTAAAAAAGCTTTTTCCTGGATGCCTAAGGCAATGGACGGTATTAAACCGGTATTCATTTATCCGCTTTTGGGTACGCTTCTTATGGGCTTAATTATGGCAGGCGTAAACCCGGTTATCGGTCAACTTAATACACTTCTTGCAAACGGACTTGAAAGTCTTGGCTCGACAAGCAAACTTCTTCTTTCAATTGTTCTTGCTACTATGATGGCAACAGATATGGGCGGTCCTTTCAACAAGGCAGCTTATGTATTCGGTACAGCAGCAATTGCAGACGGCAACACTTGGATTATGGCTGCTGTTATGATTGGCGGTATGGTTCCTCCTATTGCAATTGCTCTTTCAACAACATTTAACAAGAAAAAGTGGACTAAGGAAGAACTTAAGAGCGGTCCTGTAAACTATCTTATGGGTCTTTGCTTCATCACCGAGGGCGCAATTCCTTACGCAGCTTCTGACCCGATTCGTGTAATTCCGTCTTGTATGGTCGGTTCTGCTGTAGCAGGTGCTCTTACATCACTCTTTAATGTAACCTGTCCTGCTCCTCACGGCGGTGTATTAACATTCATTGTATGTGACCATCCACTTCTTTATGTTGTGGCTCTTGTTGCAGGTTCGATTGTAAGTGCGTTAATGCTTGCACTTTTAAAGAAAAATGTGAATGCAGAGATTAAATCAAAATAAGATAGAATTAGGAGAAATATTATGGTTTCAAAGCTTACTAAGGTTACTAACGAAATGGGATTTCATATGAGACCTGCAAACGTTTTTGTAACAGCGATGACTAAATATACATCAAATATTAATATTATTGTCGGCGATAAAAAAATCAACGGCAAAAGCATTATGAATATTATGGCGGCTTGCATTAAGTGTGGTACAGAGATTACTGTTGAATGTGACGGCGCAGATGAGCAGGCTATGCTTGATGAAGCAATTGCTCTTATTGAATCAGGTTTCGGCGAATAAAAATTATAAAAGGTGCAATGCTTAATTACATTGCACCTTTTTGTGCAGCGAGGGGGAAGTGTTATGCTTAAAGGAATAGGCGCAAGTCAGGGCTACGGTATCGGCAACGCAGTTGTTATAAGCGATGCAAAGCTTGATTATAATCACGTTGAATTTACAACGGTTCAAAACGAAAAAGAAAGACTTCAAAAAGCAGTTGATACTTTTATTAAGGAAACAAGAAAGCTTGCAGATGACGTAAAAAATTCGGCAGGCGATAAGGAAGCGGAAATTTTAGAGGGTCATATTGTTATGCTTTCGGATCCGTTTATGCTTTCTCAAATGCAGGATAATATTGACGCAGGCTCGGTGGCAGAAAAGGCTGTTGATACGGTTTGCTCGATGTTTATCGATATGTTTTCGGGTGTTGACGATGAGCTTACTCAGCAAAGAGCAAGCGATGTCAAGGATATCAAAGACAGTCTTTTGAGTATCTTGCTCGGCGTAAATAACGTTGATATTTCTAAGGTGAAAAAAGGTTCTGTTTTGATTGCAAAGGACTTTACTCCGTCTATGACGGGTCAAATTAACAAGGATAATGTCAGCGCAATACTTACAGAGATGGGCGGTATCACAAGCCACAGTGCAATTTTGGCAAGGGCTATGGGTATTCCTGCCGTGCTTTCGATACCTAATGTTTGCAATGAGGTGAAAAACGGCGATTTGGTTGCTGTTGACGGATTTAAAGGAAATGTCATTGTCAGTCCGAGTAATGATGATATAAAGGAATTTGAAAATAAGCAAGAGGCATATCTAAAAGATAAAGAGAGTTTAAAGCAATATTTCGGCAAGCCGACTGTTACTAAATCGGGAATTAAAAAGCTTGTTTACGGCAATATAGGCAAAGCTGAGGACGTTCAAAACGTTATTCAAAACAGCGGAGAAGGTATCGGTCTTTTTAGAACGGAATTTCTTTTTATGGACCGCCAAAGCGAACCAAGCGAAGAAGAACAGTTTGAGGCATATTCCACCGTTGCAAAGGCAATGGACGGTAAAGAAGTAATCATTCGCACCCTTGATGTCGGTGGAGATAAGGATATTCCTTATCTTAATATTGAAAAAGAAGAAAATCCTTTCTTGGGTCACAGAGCAATTCGCTACTGCCTTGATAATAAGGAACTTTTTAAAAAGCAACTTCGTGCGCTTTTGCGTGCAAGTGTTTATGGAAATATAAAAATTATGCTCCCTCTTGTTACCTGCGTTGAAGAGGTAAGGCAGGCAAAAGCCCTGATTGAGGAATGCAAGAAAGAACTTAAAAGTGAGGGTAAGGAATACAGAAGCGTAGATGTCGGAATTATGGTTGAAACTCCGGCGGCAGTATTTATTTCGGATATTCTGGCACGTGAAGTTAAATTTTTCTCTATTGGCACAAATGACCTTACAGGCTACACAATGGCAGTAGACAGAGGCAATGCAAAGGTTGAAAGGCTTTATGATGTATTTCAACCGTCAGTTTTACGTGCTATTGAAACAACTATTAAAAATGCCAAGGCAGCAGGTATTCAGGTTGGTATGTGTGGCGAAGCGGCAGCTGATACCAAGCTTATCCCTTATCTTATTGAATGGGGGCTTGATGAATTTTCTGTTTCGTCAGGAAGTATTTTGCAAACCAGAAAGACAATTTGCGAATATGACAAATAATTTCATATATAACTAATCCCTTTTAAAAGCAAAACAGGCAAACCGATATAGCGGCTTGCCTGTTTTGCACTTTTTTCATTCTCTATTTTAACTTCTACATAATTATTATATGACAAAATGTCATAATTGTCAATAATAAATATGACATAATGTCATTAGGTGATTGTTGTATGGGCGAGAATTTAAAAAGAATCAGAAAAGAGCGTGGAATGACTCAAATTGCGCTTCAAATGCAAACGGGTATTGAGCAGGCGCTTATATCCAAATATGAAACGGGAGAGCGAATCCCGCCTACAGAAACGCTTATTATTTTAGCGGATTTTTTTAATACTAATATCGATTTTCTTTTGGATAGGACGAATAACCCAAATAAATATGAAAATGAGCATTGACAAAATTGAACAAGTCCGTAAAAAATGGACAATAGAAAAAAGACCTCCTATGGTAGAATAAAAACTACCATAGGAGGTTTTGTTAGTGTCTTTAGACGGTTGAGCAGCGAAAGGAACGAAACAAAGAATCACCTGCTATGCGAGTGGGTGATAAAAAGTTATACAAAAATAATCACCAACCATGTGTTCAATGTAGATGTTCAAGCTAATTGTAAAGACAAGGAAGGTGATTAAATGGCAAATAAAACAAATAGTTTGTCGCATACAAAATGGCTGTGCAAATACCATATAGTGATAGTTCCAAAGTATAGACGAAAAATGATATACAGGGAATATCGAAAAGATTTGCATAGCCGTTTAAGCAATCATTTCAACAGTATGTTCAAAATATTGTTCTTGAAAATTCACCTGTTTCTCAATTTCCTCGACTGTGAATTTCATACCTTTAGGTGCAACGACCCATTTATCTTCAACATCGTTAAGTCTATGAATAATTGCAATGAGTTCACCTGTAAATTTGTCAACAGGTTCATCAATTCCGAGAATATAAGCGTCCTGCTCTTCACCGTCTGCGGCTATAATACCGTCAATATAGCCATAATTTACAGGATAGAATAAATCTTTATGCTTCGGATGAAAACTCCCGAGCGGTCTGTCAATTGTTACTGTTACCGTTTTCAAATTTTTAATATAATCATCTGCTTCTTTATGCGAATGAAAAGTGATGACATTGCTGTTATATCTTTTGAACAAGTCTTTCATCATAGGCATAATATCGGTATTAAAATTTTTGATAAAATCAATAAGTTCATCATTAGTGGGCAACTCACACGGCATTTCGTGCCTGTTGCCTTTTCTGTTTCTTGCGCCCTCTATGCAAACATCAGTGGGAATATCAAACAGAAACACAACATCAGACTCTTTGATTCTCATTTCAAGCGTGCTTTTGAAATTGCCGTCTATTATGTAGCTGTCAAGCTTTAATATATCTTTTTGCTTGGCAATGAGTTCTTCTCTCGTTATATGCGTGCAGTCTTTGTTCCAATAAAGTGCATCCAAATGGAATAGCTCAATTTGAGTTGCATTGTGCAGCTTGCGGCTGAAGGTGCTTTTGCCTGCACCCGGGCAACCGATAACAATAATCTTTTCGTAATTAAACATAACTTTTCCTCCGAATAAAAATTAATTATTTTATTCTGTGTTCGGTATGGGAACAGTTATTTTTTCGGTATCAGCCGGTGTTATAATTTGTATTGCTTTCCAATTAAACTATACCATATGTGCAAATGGTTGTCTATATATAATATTGGAAATTTTATCGTATAAGATATCCGTATTAATGTTGTGCCAATTTAGCAAAATATTAGCAGTTGATTGTAAAAAATCTTATCGTTAATTCTATAAGCTAATTAATCATTATAAGAATTTTGACAAAAACAAAACTGACACCTTTTGAAAAAAGATGTCAGTTTGTTGCTTAAAATTGAATTATTCTGCCTTAGGCTCTTTTTTGTACTGTCTGCACAATCCGGGGCAGTTCATTTATTTTTGTATTAATTATTTCTTTTGTGGGCCGTTGTAGCCGTTTTTCTCTTGGAATTTGGCAATTTTGTCAATTACAGAAAGAACAACATCAAAGCCATCGCCGACTGTTTCCATTTCAAAGCGCTCAGGCATATCACGCCATGTGTGATAATAGTATGTGAGCATAGGATTTTGAGCGGCAAATGTAACTGATTTAATTCCTGCTCTTGTCATAGGAGTTGAGTCGCAACCGCCTACAGGGTTGTGAATGCAACCGTTAGTAAGTGACTTGATGCCCATTTCGTTAAATGTATCCTTAAACATTTTTTCCATATCGGTATCAAATCTAACGCCCTGCCAATCGTCTTTAACAACTACCTCAAAGTAATCTTTATCGGCGACAGAGTCAATGTTAATATTCCAAGCATTCTTTGTGAAATCGTCAAATCTGTGCTCCTGAGCAAAGTGCATTGAACCTCTCAACCCTGCTTCCTCAGAGCCGATATTTGCGTCAACAATACGGCAATTCTTAGGCATTTTATCAGGATTTTCCTTGAAATATTTGATTACAGCATAACTTAAGCCTATGCCTGTTGCGTTGTCCATAGCACCACGTGAAGCGTTTCTCGGATTGGGGTCGCCCCACATAACAACGAATAATGAGCCGATAGCAGTTACGATAGGAACGAAGTTCATAATGAACATAAATACTTCCCATCCGTGAGATGTAAGCATTGTCTGTGTCCAAGCGGCACCCGCAAATTGGCAAATATCAACAATTGCCATAAATACAGAGAAAAGTGCGATAAAGAAGAAACAAACTGCGCCGAAACCTACCTTGCCGTATGTAGCAATAAGACCCATTACCGGCTTAGTGTCCTTATACTTATAAGCGTGCTCACTGTGCCTCCAGCACCAAGAGGTGTCTGTATGACCTGAAAGGATAATTGTGTAGTCGTATTTTCCGTCCTCAGGCTCTAAAACACCGAGAGTGTTACGGCTGATTTCCTGCGGGAAAAACATATCAAACCAAGTCTTGTAGAAAAAGCAGCTCATTACAAGCCAAAAGATTGTAAGAAGTCCGAGTGCGCCGAGCACATACCAAAGCTTGTCAAATCCGCAAGCAATTGCAATAATAGCACCGATGCTGATGATTACGCCCGACCAGCCTGCATAGCCAAGACCGCCGATACCCGAACGAGGAGATACTGCAAATTCCTCTGTTTTTGGCTCGATTCCGATTTCACGGAGCTTTTCGCCCATATATTTGTGCAATTTAATCTCTCCGTCTGAGCCGGGCAAACGTGAGCCTATTTTATGTGCTGCGTGTTCAACAATGTCCATTGCTTCACGAGCATATTTTCTGTTTTCTTCTTTCATCACACAACCTCCATAGTAAAATTTATAATAAAACAAAAAAACAATAATTATATTTTACTAAATTATTTTGATAAATGCAAGAGTATTACATATTTTTGGCTGATAAATATACAATATTTTATAATTATACAAATCATTAACTTAAATGATGAATAAATATACCTGATAAAAGCTTTGGTTCAAACCAAGTTGACTTTGGCGGCATAATTAAATTTGCATCTGCGATTGACATAAGCTCGCCTATCGAGGTTGGATACATTGCAAATGCAAGGCTCATATCTTTTTTGCATCTTTTCTCAAGCTCACCGAGTCCTCTTATTCCGCCGATAAAATCAATTCTGTCATTTGTTTTAGGGTCGTTAATGTCGAGGATAGGGGAGAGGAGATTGTCCTGAAGGATTGAAACGTCAAGTCTTTTAACGGGGTCACTCTCGTCAATAATCTGCTCTTTTGCCGAAAGCTTATACCAATCATTTTCAATAAGCATACCGAATGTATGGCGCTTTGCCGGCTTATATTGAGTGTCAACTCTTTCTACCTCAAAGCTGTGCGATAAAGAATTTAAAAATTCTTCTCGACTCATACCGTTTAAGTCCTTAACTACTCTGTTGTAGTCCATAATTTCAAGTTCGTTATCAGGGAAAGCGACGGATAAGAAGAAATTGAATTCCTCATCACCTGTGTAATCCGGCTTTTCCTCTCTTCTCTTTTGACCGACCTTTACTGCCGATGCGCATCTGTGATGACCGTCTGCAATGTATAAGGCGTCAATTTTTGCAAATTCAGTTGAAATGGTATTGATAATATCCTCGTCATCAATTACCCAAACTGTTTGATTAACACCGTCTGCCACAAAATCATAAACACTTTCGTGAGCGCTTGTCCAAGTATTAACGGTATTGCTGATAATATCGTTTTTGCGATATGTTAAGAAAATCGGGCCTGTGTTTGCATTGCAAGTATCAACGTGACGAATACGGTCCTCTTCTTTTTTGGCAAGAGTGTGTTCGTGCTTTTTGATAATGTTGTTCATATAATCATCGATAGATGCGCAGCCTACAATTCCCGTCTGACTTCTACCGTTCATAATCTGCCTGTAAATATAAAAGCAAGGCTTTTCATCCTGAATAAGTGCGCCTGTTCTTTCAAGATTTTCAAGGTTTTCCTTTGCCTTTCGGTAAACCTCATCACTGTAAATATCAATATCTTCAGGCAAATCAATCTCTGCCTTGTCAATATGCAAAAACGAATAAGGATTATCCTTAACCATCTCTTTTGCCTCATCGCTGTTCATAACATCATAAGGAAGAGCCGGAATAAGCGCTTGCTTCGACTTTTCAGGTCTGAATGCTCGAAATGCACGGTATAAAGCCATAATATTTAATTCCTCTCCTGTGTGTTTTTATCATAAATCAAGCGAAGTCCGTCGATAACCAAGTTTTTATCAACAATTGCTGGTTGGTATAAAATAGCATTT
>DAVZKM010000085.1:0-7887 GCA_052272245.1 Eubacterium sp. | reverse complement strand
TAAGTCCGCCCATAAGAGGGTCGTTGACCGTGTCCCAAATACCTAAAAACAAAATCATTGTTGAAACAGCAGCAGGCGGAATTTCAAAAACCTTTGTAAAAAACAGCGAAAGGTAGCCTCCGGCAATCAAATTGTAGCCGAAAACCTGACCTGCATTTGCAAAACCGTATGCAAGCGTTTCCCCAACACCTACATATCTTGTTTCCTTTTCCATATATATTACCCCATTTAATTTTATTCCCAACCGTCACAATAATCTTTATTGTGCTTAATATATTCGTCAACAAGTTTTACGGCTATTGAATAGCTATTAACAAGCGGATGAAGTGTGAGCGCCTGAACAGCTGCCGTCCTGTTTCGCTTTCTAATCGCTTTTGATGACAGCCGTTCATAGTTTTTAACTCTGCGAATAAGCTCAAGGTTTTGTTCGTCAACCTCACCGATACGGTGCGGCGTTGCACCGTTTTTATCAACATCGCAAGTTATTTCAACAATATCGTCATCCCTCAAGCCGATTATCGCTCCCTCGTTTGGGATGCACATAATCATTGAACCCTTACTTGCGCTTTGAGCAATTTCTATATATTTAAGCGCAACTCCTGCATATCCGCCGTCATCCTCTTCAAAAATATCAAAATGCCACGGCTGACTTCGTTTTTCACCTGTTTCGCTTGCCATATAACTTCCTTCACGCATACCGTACCACTTGCAAAAAACTTTAAAGCAGTTTTCAAAATCATTTTCTATATCCATTTTTGAAAGCTCTGCAGTCATATTTTTGTTAATATCCCTAATCTGCTCGCCACGGGTTTTATCGGATTTGAGTATATTTTCAACAGCCTTTTCACGGTAGTAAAAGTAGTAGAGGTATTCGTTTAAAATGCAGCCTCTGTCCCTTAAAAGTTCCTTTTCAAAATAACGCATATCGCTTTTTTTGTACGCATCGTCATTTTCGATAAGCTCGCCCATAATTTCTTTACCGCAAAGCTTAATGCTCTTAAAATACGACAGATGATTTAAGCCGTAGCACTCGCCTGAAATGTTTCCGGGATTTTCACCGTACATAAGCGCAAAAGTACGCAGCATACTTGACGGAGCGTCGCAAATTCCGTATGTAAAATCATAACCCATATCCCTAAGCGTTTGGCTCACCACTCCGGCAGGGTTAGTGAAGTTGAACACTTTAACGTCAGGCTTTGAATATTTTTTGATAAGCTCGCAATATTCAGCAAGAGCCGGCACACTTCTCATTGCAAACGAAAGCCCTGCCGCACCCGTTGTTTCCTGACCGAGAACGCCGTAATTTAAAGCAATTCTTTCGTCCTTTGCTCTCATATCGTCCTCGCCGACACGAATGGTAGTAATAACATAATCGGCATCTTTTACAGCTTCAACTGCATCCGAAGTCAGCGTAAATTTCATTTTTTCACAAAGAAGTTTTGCAATATGACTTGCCATACCGCCGTATATTCTAAGCTTTTCCCCGTTATTATCCATAAAGCAAAGTTCGTCTATTTTTAACTTTTCAGCCTTTTGTGCAATGCTTTTGGCAAGAAACATTGAACGAACTCCGCCACCGCCTATTACAGTAATTTTCATAAAAATCCTCCGCATTTTCTATATATTTTTATTATAATACACAAATTCTTGAAAATCTATATAAATTTTTACCGAGTCGGCTTTTTTTCTTACTTAGGCTTTCGCAATCGCAAAGAGCTATGCAATTTTGCTTAAATTAAATTATCACCACCGATTTTTTATGTTTTGTGTGCAGAGTGCATAAATGTACTGTAAGTTCAAAATCTGCGGCAAAATCAGTCGCAAATTTTAACCTTATGGTCTAAGTATAGCACCGTCAGGTGCCATTGCCGCACCCATATTATTTGCATCGGTTATGCCAAGGTCGGTTATAGTTCCGATTTGAACAGCCTTAATTTCAGTACCTCTGCCCTCGTTTGACACAACGCTGCTGCCTGCTCCCGTTACAGTCCATTGCGCCGTCGGCGGACGTTGACCTCCGTATTCAAGCGGAAAACGAAACTGCCTTTCGCTTGAGCAAAAATGGCTTGACGTTGCACAAACAACGCAGGAAGCGCCGCCGTTTACAAGCATTGCACCCGTTGAAAGCGAAAGCGCCATGGTTGAGCAAGCACCGAAAAGCCCGATTGACGGAATTTCCAAATCCTTTAGCGCAAAAGCCGAGCCCATACATTGGTTAAGCAAATCGCCGCTCAGCACAAAATCGACCGAACTCGGCGCAACTCCCGCATTTGACAGACTTCTGATAATCGCATCGTGAAGCATTGCCGACTCCGCAAGCTCATACGACTGTTGACCCATAGTTGTGTCCTCAAAAATCATATCAAAATCCTTGGCAAGCGGTCCTTCGCCCTCTTTTTTGCCTGCCACACCTGCGTGACCGATAATTTTGGGCGGCTTGTCAAAAATTATCGTTTTCCCGATTTTTCGCATAAAAAACACCTCAATAATATTTTTAACAAAAAATCGCAAATTACTAATTTTATAAAAAAAGCCGAGATTTAAACAAATAAATCTCGACCTATAATCATATTGAATTTATATTCTTACGCTGATATCATTTTCCCTCAAATATTTTTTCAGCTCAGGAATAGGAAGTTGGTTAAAATGGAAAAGACTTGCCGCCAAAACTGCGTCTGCCTTACCCTTTGTGAATGCGTCAAGAAAATGCTCCGCCTTGCCTGCGCCGCCCGAAGCGATAACGGGAATACTTGCATTTTCACTGATTGTGCGTGTAAGTTCGATATCATATCCCGTTTTTTGACCGTCCTTATCCATAGAAGTCAAAAGGATTTCACCTGCGCCTCGCCGTTCAGCCTCCTTGGCCCATTTGACAGCGTCAATACCCGTCGGAATTCTGCCGCCGTTTAGGTAAACCTCCCAGCCGCCTTTACCGTCACTTTTTGCATCAATTGCGCAAACAACGCACTGAGCGCCGAATTTATACGACGCCTCATTAATCAAATCAGGATTGCGAACTGCCGCAGAATTTACGGAAATTTTGTCTGCACCTGCTCTTAAAAGCACCTTGAAATCATCAACCGTTTTTATTCCGCCGCCGACGGTGAACGGTATAAATACAGTTTGCGCAACACGCTCAACAATATCGAGCATTGTGCTCCTGCCCTCGTGAGTGGCGGTGATATCAAGCAAAACAAGTTCATCTGCACCCTGCCTGTCATAAGCCGCCGCACATTCAACAGGGTCGCCCGCATCTCTTAAATCAACAAATGAAACACCTTTTACAACTCGTCCGTTTTTCACATCGAGGCAAGGTATAATTCTTTTAGCGTACATATTATTCTGCCTCCATATTTAAGAAATTCTTTAAAATCGCAAGACCTGATTTACTGCTTTTTTCAGGGTGAAACTGCACTGCGCAAAGCCTGCCCCTTTGAACCGCACATTCAATAGGCACACCGTATTGCGTAACCCCGGCAACAACGTCCTTGTCCGCACCGTCAAGATAAAATGAATGAACGAAATAAAAATAGCTTTCGTCATCTATATTTTTGAAAATTCCATCCTTTTGCTTGAGCGAAACACTGTTCCACCCGATATGCGGAACTTTAAGCCCGTCATCTTTAGGAATGGTTTTGATTTTACCCTTTAAAAGCCCTAATCCTTCAACGTTCGGACTTTCTTCACTGCTTTCAAAAAGCAACTGCAAGCCAAGGCAAATGCCGAGAAAATTCTTTTCCCTCGCCGCCTGCTTTACGATATCAACAAGCCCTCTTTCTCTCATCGACTCCATAGCGTCACCAAACGAGCCGACACCCGGCAAAATAACGTGGCTTGCCGATAATATTTTTTTCTTATCCTGTGTAATTTCACTTTCAGAGCCGAGATAATCAAGCGCTTTTTTTACGCTCGACAAATTTCCTGCACCGTAATCAATAATTGCAACCATAACTTATCTCCATAGTATGTATTAGAATTATTTTATCACAAAATAAAATCACTTGCAATATTGACAAAAGAATAAAAACAGTATAAAATATATCTACTGTTTATATATGCAGCGGTACCGAAGAGGTCATAACGGCATGGACTCGAAATCCATCGTGTGAGCAATCACCCGTGGGTTCAAATCCCACCCGCTGCGCCATCGTCGTCACAAGCTTTATATCGCTTGTGACGATTTTTTTATTTCAGTTATATATTGCTTTTATTTTACAACCATTCTTTAATAACTTCGGGATTGCGGAAGATTTCATTTAGTTTTTCCATAAACGGTTTTACGTCGCCGAGGTCGAAGGCACGGTGGTCAAATGCGATTGTAAGAGGCATTACATTACCTGCAGCAACATTGCCGTTTTCATCGACAACCGGCTTTTTTTGAATTGAGCCGATTGCGATTGCGCACGTTTGCGGCGGGATAATTTCAAGAAGTGTGCAAGCACCGTTCCAGTCACGGCAAATTGAGCCGAGGTTTGAAACAGTGATTGTGCCTTGCTCAATATCATGCTTTGTAAGCCTGTCTGTTTCAGGGATTGAATAATACTTTTTCTTTGCCTCGCCCTTCAAAGTTTTAACCTTGTGCTTGCCGGTTTTTGAACCGATAAGACGGCAGACGGTTTGAGCAATTTTGCCTTGCTTAAGACCTGTCAATGTGTTGTCGAGTGAAACCTCAAACATAACTTCGTTCAAATCCGTGTTATTTGCACGGCGGATTGTTTCCTTAATCGTGTCACGCATTTCGGACATAGTTTTATTTTCCATATTGTGAATATTGAGCGTCATCATTTCCCCGTTATGAAGAACAGTTGGCATTGAAATGTTGATTTCCTTAAATGTTTTAACTTCACCACGAACAAGCTTACGGTTAAAACGAATGTGAGAATTAATTTCGGGACAAGCCTTAATTGCCTCAACAATAACTCTCATCATTGCGGTGTTGACGGTAATTTTTTCTTCCTTTGGAATTGTTGAATTGATTTGCTTTAACACCTGCATAAACTTAGTAACCTCTGCGTCATAAGTTGCCGCACAGTGAGGAATTGTTTCCCAGCTTTCGGTTGTCATATTAGATACAATTTTTCTTGCGATTGTGAAATGTTCATCCTTAATAGTTGTTAATGTTTGCTTTGCCATAATGTTTTTTCTCCTTATATGAATATTTAGTTAATGTCATATTTTTCGTGCCGAGCTCCTCTCGACTACAGCTATATTTTACCACCGAAAAAGGCAAAATTCTATATACTGCGCTTTACATTTCACGCCGCAACCGGCGGTTGCAACCCTTTATTTATGCGGCTTTCGGGGTTTTTGTTGAAGTTCAAAGAAAAAAGTTGTATAATTAATTTACAGATAAATTAAAACTTTTTTTGAAAGGTGACAACGATATGGAATGGGAATTTATGCTTCCGGTAAAGCTTGTTTTCGGCAACGGAAAAAGGAAGGAAATTGAAAAATACATTGACATTCTCGGCGGCAAAAACGGCGTGCTTGTTTGTGGAAAGAGTTTTACAAAAAACGGAATAGCCGATGAATTTGTAAAAATGAGCGGGGGAAAAATCAAAAAGATTTTCAGCGACGTTCGGGCAAATCCCACTACTGAAAATGTTGACTCTTGCGTTAAAATTATGCGTGAAATCAATGCCGATTTTGCGATAGCTCTCGGCGGAGGTTCACCGATGGATTGCTGCAAAGCGGCTTGTGCCATTGCAAAGGGTGACGGCAAAATTCGCTCATATCACAGCGAAGGCAAAGCGATTAATAAAGATGAGGCAATTCCGATGATTGCGGTTACAACCACATCGGGAACTGCAAGCGAGGTCACAAATATTTCTGTTTTGACAGACGTTGAAAAAAATCTAAAAAACCCGATGAACGACTCTGCTATGTATCCTAAAATAGCAATTATCGACCCTGAACTTACACTTACCGTTCCTCCGCAGGTTACCGCTTCAACGGGGCTTGACGTTCTGGCTCATGCAATTGAAAGCTATTGGGCAACAATTCATCAACCTATCTGTTCGGCTTGCTCGATTTACAGCGCAAGGCTTGTTTTTGAGTGGCTTGAAAAAGCATACAATAATCCAAATGATTTAAAGGCACGAGAAAAAATGGCAGAGGCATCAATAGTTGCCGGCGTTGCATTCAGCCACCCGAGAACCACCGGCTCTCACGCTTGCTCATTTCCGCTGACAAACATTTACGGCGTACCTCACGGTGAGGCTTGCGCATTCACTCTTGATTATTTCTTAAAATTCAATGCAGAACATGCAGACGGCGACGGAAGAATTACTGCGCTTGCAAAGGACTGCGGATTTAATGACGCTTTTGAAATGGCAGACGAAATCACGGCGATGAAAAAGCGAATGAAAATGAGATGCACGCTTAGCGAAATCGGCTGTAAAACAGATGAGCAAATTGACGAGCTCACAAAAAAGAGTATGTCGATGCTTATGACGAGAAATCCTATAGCATTAACGGAAAAAGATATCAAGGAAATGTATATTAAATTGAAATAGCTGAAAAGCAGTTAATAAAAATCTCTTCAGTTGAAAACGGCTGAGGAGATTTTTTCTTTTTAATAAAAAACATCTTGAAAAATTAATCACAATATGATACTATTCGCTTAACGACCTAATTAATCGGTCGTTTGCACCTTGAAAATTGAATATAATAATGCGTTTTATGCAAAGCTTTTCTCTATAGCGCCATGTGCCCGCAAAGCGGGATAACGAGGATAAAGAGTTATCGAAAATTCGGCGGATGCTCTTTCGCACCCCTTAGTGCGTGACGAAAGCACAAAAACAGGCGGCAACGTCTGAACAAAAGCTTAAGATAAGGGAATAATAAAAGTAATTAATCATATTAAATAATATAGAATAACTGTAAATGGAGAAAAGCTATGTGTGGAATTATTGGTTACATTGGATATGACAATGCAAAAAATGTATTAATCAAAGGACTTAAATCACTTGAATACCGTGGATATGACAGCGCAGGCATAGCGGTATTAAATAACAATAAGTGTGAGATAACAAAATGCAAAGGCAGAGTAAGCGCTCTTGAGGAAAAAGCAAAAAATATAGAAGCCGCAGCAGGAATCGGACACACACGCTGGGCTACGCACGGCAAGGTGAGTGACGAAAATTCGCACCCTCACAAATTCGGTAAAGTTACGCTTGTGCACAACGGAATCATTGAAAACTATGAGGCGCTTCGTGACAGCCTGGGAATTGAAACAAAGCTTAAAAGTGAAACAGACAGCGAGGTTATCGCCGCACTTATTGACAGGCAGTTTGAAAAATATCAAAACTGCGAAAAGGCAATAATCGAAAGTGTAAAAATGCTTCAGGGCACCTTTGCGCTTGCGATTATTTTTGACGGAGAAAGCGAAAATATTTATGCCACGAGAAATGTCAGCCCGATTGTTTGCAATCAAAACGAAAAGGGAGCCTATATCGCTTCGGACATTATAGCCATTGGGCAATACAGCAGGGATTATTTTGTTTTGCCTGAAATGACGGTTGCAAAAATAACTAAAAATAAAATTGAGATAAAGGACTTTTCAGGCAATGAAATTAAGCCTAAAATGCTGAAACTCGATTGGGATATAAACGAAAGCACCAAGGGCGGATATCCTTTTTATATGGAAAAAGAAATTTGCGAGCAGCCGAGAGTTTTAAAGAAAACGATTGAAAAAAGAATTGTTAATTCCCTGCCGGATTTAAGTGCGGACAATATTGACGACAGTTTATTTAAAAACTGCCGTGATATCTCGGTTATTGCGTGCGGAACGGCAATGCACGCAGGTCTTATCGGCAAACACCTTATTGAAAACACGTGTGAAATACATTTCCTCACGGACTAAAAGAATACATCGAGCGTGAATCT
>DAVZKM010000084.1:0-7969 GCA_052272245.1 Eubacterium sp. | reverse complement strand
TTCTTAAACTACTCTTTGCATCGTGTTTTTCATGGTATTAGACCTTTGCCTTGCCTGTTTTTGTATTGATTGTAAGCAAAATGTCGGCGTCGCTCTGCCCGCCTGTGCCGACGTTTCCGTTGTCAAGACCTAAATCACGCTTGTCAACACCCATAAATGCAATTGCAATAATGTCACTGTTATAAACATATTTATTGCCGTTATATTCAATTGTTTCCTGATAATTCGTTTGGTCGGGAACATTTTTAAGTTCATTCTTACCGCTTGATTCAAGAAAAGCAAATGTGCCGACGAATGCAAGGATTACCGCTAAAATTATTGCAAGTGCCGAAATTCCGATTTTTGCCGGAATACTCATTTTTTTCTTGTGATGACGGTGATGAGACGAATGATGACTTGAAGAATGGGAATGATGTGAGCCGCCGGTATGATGGTGCGAGGAGTGACGATGCTCGCTTGAATGATGATGACTTCCGGAAGAGTGATGATGTTCGCCTGATGAGCTGTACGTCGAACGATGAATTTCACTTTCGCTTTTCGGAGTAATTTCAAAATCCGACTTTTTCGGTCTGTTTTCTTTATTCTCCGTTGTCGGTACGTTTTCGCCAAACGAAAAATCTATTTTTTCGCCTTCGTCACTCAAATTTAACGTTTCTTCTATTTCGTTTTTAATTTCTTCGCTGATTTGCTCCTTTTTAGGCAAAACGGTTTCGCTCGCTTTGCTTTCCGAAGCCAAAATATCATCAAGAATATTGTCTAAATTAGGGTCAATTGGTTTTTTCATCTTTTACTAATTCTCCGCATACTAAATATCTACTGCTTTTTTGGTTTGTAATGCATGTTGAAAGAACAACGATTTTGCTGTTAATTCCAAGTGGTTCATCAAGCTGCGTTCTCACATTTTTAAGGCTTGACGATGGGTTTTGAATTGTATCCTGCCACTGCTTAATCGACTCTTCCTTGTTAAAGTCAAAGCTGTTAAGTATATGACGGTTGTCATACTTGAAGGCTGAAATAATTTGATATGTAAGCCTTCTTTCAGGGGTGTAAATGTAAAAATATGGGTGAGAGTTGAAGAAATCCTCTTTTTCAAAATAATGAAGAGTTGTAAAAAAAGTGTCTGAATATCCGTTGTGACCATAAATCACGGTTACAAAATCGTTGAAATCTTTGCTGTTGGCAGCCTCGGTATAAATCGCACCGCTTGCCGACCACGATTTGTCCTCCGCCTTGTGCCTTAAATAAAAAGCGTCATCTGTCTTGCTTTGCACAATAGGATAATCAACCTTTGTGCCGTCTATTTTTATATAAGCATAAATTTCGCTGTTCTTCTTTTTAAGAGATTTGAAATCTATCGGGTTTTCAACTGTGCTTTCAACGCTTTGAGATGAAGTTGTTTTTACAGTGCCGTTTTGCGAGGGCGTTTCATTTCTCTTTTGCAGATATGAGTCGCCAAAATAAACACCGACAAAAATCAGCACGAAAACAACTAAAAATATGACAATCAGCCTGATATTCTTTTTTTTCTTGTTATCAAGTTCGTTTTCTTTTCCGTTTTCATTATCGTTCATTTTAATCACCGAGTAATTTCATTTTAAAACAAATATAGTATAACATAAATTAAATAAAAATAATATAGTAATAATGTAAATTTCTATTGTTTTTTATTATAACAAAATAAAAAACCTGCTTGCAAAAGCAAACAGGTTAATTATATGAATACTAATTAGTCATTTTCCTTCTTCTTTGTAGCTGCTAAAACTGCGATACCTGCACCTGCTGCTGCAATTGCACCTGCCATAACAGCACTTGATGCACCTGTTGCAGGAGACTTTGAAGAAGAATTCTTCTTAGGCTCTGTTGCCTTGGTTGTGTCTTCTTCAGTTGCCTTTGTAGTAGTAGCATCTTCAAATTCAACAACTGCGTTTACAACAACTGAACCGTTGTTCCAAGAAGTGATAGCCTTCTGAGAAATGAATGTGATAGTCTGTGAACCGTCAGCATTTAAAGCCTTTGTATAGTCTGCACCTTCAGCAAGACCGAGTGATGAAAGGTTATCAGTCCAGCTCTTGAAAGTGCCTTCACCGTTGTAAGTGAATGTAACTGCCTTCTTAGTCTGTGCATTTACACTGTAAGTAACGCCCTGTCTTGTTTCGCCGTTTACTGTAGTCTTAGCTTTGCCCTCTTCAAGAGTAGCTGCTGTAGGGCTGCTTACGTTAGCTGCCATAGCAGGAACGGTTACTGCAAACATAGATACAGCCATCATAGCTGCAATGACTAATGAAATAATTTTTTTCATAATTAATACACCTCAATCTAAATAATACAATTGTATCGGGATTTTAGTCAATTATAACACCAACTTACCCAAAAGTAAAGCGTTTTTTTGAAATTTGTTATATAAAATTATATATACACAAGGTATTGTGATGCACATTTTGTGTTTGGGATATATGTTGTATCTACATTAACTCTTTAAAAATTAAATGCGTTGTGTTATACTGTTTATATTAAACAAGTCGAGGAAAATTTTATGTACGATAAATACAAAATAAGTATCAGAAAAAATTACGACCTATTGCTTGCGCCGTTAATAACGGCTGCAATACTTCTTGCCTGTTTTATAATCGGAAAAATATATCCTTTCGGAAGCAATAATGTTGAATACTATGATATGGCGCAGGGGATTATACCTAATTTTTATCATATTTGGGACGCATTGCACACTAAGGATACGGCGCTTTGCTTTAATTGGTATTCGGGCTTAGGTGTTAACGACACGGCAAATGCTTCGCTGTCTGTTTTTTGGATTGCGCTTCTTGTTTTGCCGAGGCGCCTTGTGGGCAAGGCAATGGGGCTTTATGTCATAATGACTTTTTCGCTTTCGGCTTTCACCTCTGTGCTTTTTTTAAAAAAAGCAACTAAAGCTAAACCGTTTATGACAACTCTTTTGTCAATTTGCTATGCCTTTTGCGGCTTTTCTGTTATGTATTACACGAATGCTTGGCAGGATACGGTTTTGCTTTTTCCTCTTTATATGCTCGCATGGTATGCGCTTATGAAAAAAGGCAAAATTTTGCCTTATGTATTAATGACGGTGCTTAATGTGTTTTGCGGATACTATGTTTTTATTTTGCTTGTTTTTTACGTTTTCTTTATGAGCTTTTTGTATATTCAAACGATAGACAATAAAGAAAACAGAAAAAGACGTGCTTTTGAACTTGGAATTTCAACCGCTTTGGGCTTTGGGTTATCCGGCGCCGTTCTTTTGCCCAAGCTTTCGCAAACTCTTTCAAGCGAAAGATTTTTGAGCGAAACGGGTTTTGATTTTTCACAAATCGTAAAACAGTATCTTGAAATCATAAGGACTTATGTTTGCAAGAGCGACGATAAATGGGCAATGCTGTTTTGCGTTTCCTTGCCGCTTGCCGTAATGATTTTGGGCATAATTAAAAACAGAAAAAACAAGAAAATCAATATCTTTTTTATTCTTAATATTTTGCTTCTTGCCGTGCTTATCGTTTGTGAGGGTGCAAATATGTTAATGCATTTCGGCGATTATAAATACTTTCCTATGAGGATGGGCTATGCGCTTGCATTTTCGTTTGCCTGGGCAGCAGGATATTATTCAAAATATTTGAAACTCAATAAGTTGAATTTTAACGAAAAAGCAGGAAAAAACGCTTTGCTTGTTTTATTCAATTTTGCATTGTTTGTTTGCCTTGCGGTTTTAACGTATTTTGTACTCAAAAAGCTTGACGCTGCTTATGAATTTAAGTATTCCGTGCTTTATGCAATGCCTGTTTTGACATCAATTTATCTTGTTGTTTTTTGCAGTAAAAACAAGGTGGTTGATTACAGAACGGCGCTTTCGCTTGTGGTTGCCGAAGCGCTTGCTTTGAGCGTGATTTTTGTTCCTTATTGGCAGACGGATATGCTTGAAAAAGAGCATAATCCTCAGTATATTTCAACGTCGCAGTCACTTGTCAAAAAGCTTGATATCGAAACTTCAAAAACAGACAGAATTAAAACTGTAGGCACTACTTTAAACTGCAATTACGGCACAATTACGCAAAGAGCAACGCTTGCCGATTGGACTCATCTTATTCCGTCCGATATTCAAAGCTCGCTTATTTCACTTGGCTACAGCAGCGAATACACACGCCTTCATGACAGTGGAGGAACTGCTTTTACGGATGCGATTTTGGGAGTTAAAAACGTTCTTTCCGTTAAAAGCGAAAGCCCCGAGCTTTATGATAAAATTTCCAAGAAAAAAGGGTATAATTACTATAAGTGCAAATATACATTGCCCTATGCAATGGCTGTTGACAAGAGCATTTTGGACATTAAGGCTGAAAATGCAAATTGGATGGAACTTAATAATCAGCTTTATAAATCCCTTACCTCGACTGATGAAAAAATAGTTGAAAACGGAAATCTCATACTTAAATCAAAAACGAATGAAACGGAAATTTATACCTTCAAATCAAAGAAGGGCAATATTTCATATTTTAAGCTTGACGGTGCGGGCGGAGTAAGGATTTACGTTGACGGTAAGGCTTTAAGAATACCGTCGATTGACAGGGAAAAAGCGAAAAAATACCCCGGCAGATTTAACAGAAATCTTATTTGCCTCGGCGATTTGGGGGATAAAGAGGTCGAAATAAGGCTCGAGCTTAAAGAGGGCAAGTATCAAGACCAAAAGAATTTCAGAAAAAACAATCTCGGCGACGATGATATAAGAAATAAAAATTTCGGCGTTGAAATTGGTCTTATGAGCCTTGAAAAGCTTCAAAAAGTTTGCGATATGTATAACAACTGCGATGATGTTACGGCTCGGAATTATTCGCTTGATATTAAGAATGTAAAGGCTGAAAACGAGGAAAAAGTATTGCTTATTCCTTTGCAATATAACGGCTGTTGGAGCGCCGAAGTAAACGGGAAAAATGCACAAGTCAGAAGTGTTATGTCGCTTTTGACTGCGGTTGAATTAAAGGGCGAAAACAATAATATTTCTATGAAATTTACGCCGACAGGTTTTAAAACCGGCGTGATAATAAGTGTTGTAAGCGCCGTGCTTTTTGCTGTCGTCTTAATTCTCAAAAGAAAAGAAAGACTATCTCCAAAGGCGCTTTGTTCGCTTGTTTATGCGCTTTATTCATTGGCATTTTGCGTTGCAATCATTGCGGTTTACATTATTCCTTTTGCTTTTTTGATTTATCATAAGCTTATTAATTGATTTGAAAAAGCGCCGAATATGCTCGATTTTTTCACAATGAAAGATTTTTTTGTTGCAAAGAGTATGTCGATATGTTAAACTGTATTTGATTTATTATAATAATATGTCGGAATATATTATTTTATTCGGCATAAACATAACGGAGGTTAAAAATGAAAGTAGTAATTCTTGCAGGCGGATACGGTACCCGCATCAGCGAAGAAAGCCAAAATAAGCCGAAACCCATGATTGAACTCGGCGGCTATCCTATCCTTTGGCATATTATGAAAACTTATTCCCATTACGGATATAACGAGTTTGTAATTTGCGCAGGCTATAAGCAATATGCAATTAAAGAATATTTTGCTAACTATTTTCTTCATTGCTCGGATGTTACATTTGATTTTACCGCATCTAATAAAATGACTGTTCACAGCGAGCACGCAGAGCCTTGGAAGGTTACTGTTGTCGATACCGGCCTTGACACAATGACCGGCGGCAGAGTTAAGCGTATTCAGCCTTATATCGGTAACGAGCCGTTTATGCTCACCTATGGCGACGGCGTTGCAGACGTTGATATTAACAAGCTTGTTGAATTTCATAAGGAGCACGGCCATATTGCAACTATGACTGCCGTTTCGGTAGGTCAGCGTTTTGGTTGTCTCGGAATTGAGGACGACCTCACCATTTCTTCTTTCAGAGAAAAGAGCGATATGGACGGCAGCCGTATCAATGCGGGCTTTATGGTGCTTGAACCTAAGATTTTCGATTTTATCGAGGGCGATTCAACAGTATTTGAAAAGGCTCCTCTTGAAACAGTTGCTTCTATGGGCGAGCTTGACGCATATATTCATAACGGTTTTTGGAAGCCTATGGACACTCTCAGAGAGAAGATGCAGCTTGAAGAAATGTGGGCAAACGGTACTGCTCCGTGGAAGGTTTGGTAAAAAATATGGATTTATCGTTTTATAAAGGCAAAAAAGTCCTTGTAACAGGTCATACAGGCTTTAAAGGGTCTTGGCTTTGCAAAATTCTTGTAAATGCCGGTGCAAATGTAGTAGGCTATTCAATTGACCCGCCTACAAATCCGAGTCTTTTTGAACTTTCGGGTATTAAAAATGAAATGACATCATATATTGAGGATATTCGTGACCTTGATAGGCTTAAAGAAGTTTTTGAAAAGGAGCAGCCGGAGCTTGTGTTCCACCTTGCCGCTCAGCCTATTGTTCGTGACAGCTATAAAATGCCTGTTTACACTTATGAAACCAACGTAATGGGCACTGTAAATATTTGCGAATGTGTAAGGCTTTTTGATTGCGTTAAGTCTTTCCTTAATGTCACGACGGACAAGGTTTATGAAAACCGGGAAACCAACGTTGCTTTTACAGAGGATATGCCGCTTGACGGATATGACCCTTACTCAAACAGTAAGTCTTGCTCTGAGCTTGTTACTCACAGCTATAAAAAGTCATTTTTTACCGACGGCCGTGTTGCTGTTTCTACTTCAAGGGCAGGTAATGTTATCGGCGGCGGTGACTTTGCAAACGACAGAATTATTCCGGACTGTGTAAGGGCAGTTGAAAAAGGCGATACTATTATTGTCCGTAATCCTAATTCAACAAGGCCTTATCAGCACGTGCTCGAGCCGCTTAAAATTTATCTTATGATAGTTGAGGCTCAATATAAAAATCATGAGCTTGAGGGATATTATAACGTAGGCCCTAATGATTGCGATTGCAGAACTACGGGCGAGCTTGTTACTCTTTTCTGCAAGCTTTGGGGCGACGGTGCAAGCTGGAAGGATGTAAGCGAGGCTAATGCGCCTCACGAGGCTAACTTTTTAAGGCTTGATACAACTAAGGTTAAAACAGTTTTCGGTTGGCAGCCACGCTGGAGCGTTGAAGAGGCGGTTGAAAAGATTGTTGAATGGACCAAGGTATATTTTGACGGCGGAGATATTTCCGCTATTATGAATAAACAAATTGATGAATTTTTTGAATTGGAGGACTGACTGAATGTTAGAAAATAAGACAGAGGAACAGGCAAAAGAAGAAATACTTGCAATGGTTGCGGAATACTGTGACAAATTTAAGGCAAAGCCGCCATATAAAGAGGGCGACAGAATTCCTTATGCAAGCCGTGTATTTGATAATAAAGAAATGACAAATCTTGTTGACTCGGCTCTTGAATTTTGGCTTACAGCCGGCAGATATTGCGATAAGTTTGAAAAGGACTTCGGCAAATATCTCGGCGTTAAATATGTTTCGCTTGTTAACTCAGGCTCATCTGCAAACCTTCTTGCTTTTGCAACGCTTACTTCTCCGCTTCTCGGTGACAGAAGAGTAAACAGAGGAGACGAGGTTATTACGGTAGCAGCAGGATTCCCGACAACTGTATCTCCTATTATTCAGTACGGTGCAGTTCCTGTATTCGTTGATTTAACAATTCCGCAGTATAATATCGATGCTTCACAGCTTGAAGCTGCACTCAGCGATAAAACCAAGGCAGTTATGATTGCTCATACACTCGGTAATCCTTTTGACCTTCAGGCTGTTAAGGATTTTTGTACTAAGCATAACCTTTGGCTTATTGAGGATAACTGCGACGCACTCGGCAGTAAATATGTAATTAACGGCGAGGAAAAATTCACGGGTACAATCGGCGATATCGGCACATCAAGTTTCTATCCTCCGCACCATATGACAATGGGTGAGGGCGGTGCTGTTTATACTAACGACCCGCTTTTTAACG
>DAVZKM010000083.1:0-7976 GCA_052272245.1 Eubacterium sp. | reverse complement strand
TTGATTGCAACGAGGGTCCACCCGTTCCCATCCCGAACACGGTAGTTAAGCTCGTTTGCGCTGAAAATACTTGCAGGGCAGCCTGCCGGGAAGATAAGTAATGCCGACTTCGTCGTCGCAAGCTTCATATCGCTTGTGGCGACTTTTTTAATATAAGAAAAACCGGTCACGAATTCACGTGACCGGTTTGCTGTATATAATTATTTCAATACTTTGAAATCCACTTTGCCGATTTTTGTTCTCGGAAGAGCATCTATAAACTCAATGATTTTAGGTACAGACCATTTTGAAAGGTTTTGCATACCAAATTCGACGATTTTTTTCTTGAGCATTTCTTCATCATCGTTTTTGTATTTTTTATTTTTAACAACGAAAAGCTTAAGCTTCGTCTGTCCCTCTTCTCCTACGCCGATAACACAGCAGTCATAAATTTCTGCCATTGACCTGTAAGCTTCTTCAATAAACGAAGGGTAAACAAGATAACCGCTGATTTTGTAAACTCTCTTGAGTCTTTGGCGGTAATAGATATCGCCTGTTTCTTGCTCAATATAGCACATATCGCCTGTATGAAGCCATACTTTGCCGTCATTGTGCTTAACAAGAACCTTTGCCGTTTCGTCAGGGTCATGGTAATAACCCTCCATAAGAGTGGGAGCGTAAATACAAAGCTCGCCGTCCTCACCTTTAACCTCATTTGTAGTTCCCGGCGCAACGGTCATAGCCTCAACATTGTAGCAAGGAATTCCAATACAGCCCTGCGGTGCTTCTCTTCTCGGGTCGGTAAATGAGCAAACGGTTACACATTCCGTAAGGCCGTAGCCTGAAACGAAGTGGCAGTGAGCGCCGTTTTCCTTAAGAAGTCTATCCATTTTTTCAGTAAGCGAATAAGGAACAACGTCTCCGCCTGAGCCGATAAGCTTCATATTCGACATATCAATTCCTTTGAGATAACCTGCCTTATATACCTTTTCAAAGAAATCGGGAACGCCGAAAATATAGTTGATACCGTATTTCTTGATAGCGTCTGAGCACATCTTAGCGTCAAACTGAGGAAACAGCGACTGAGGCATACCTGTGCAGATTGAAACGTGCATACAAAGCGCAAAGCCGAAACCGTGGAATACGGGAAGCGCAGTAAGCATAGCGTCATTTTTAGGGTCGCATTTCATATCTAAAACATTTTCAACTACGTCGCAAAGTTCATATGAAAGATTATTGATGGCCTCGTTGCAAAGTTGAACGCCCTTTGGATTGCCTGTTGTACCGCCTGTCATCATAATTGCGGCAACTGCAAGCGGGTCCTCTGCGATAGGAACTTCATTGCCGTTTGCAATATATTCCTTGCCCTCTCTTAAAAGTTCTTTCCATTCAATATTCTTCTTGACATCAGTTGCCGGAGCTGTTTTGCCTTTGATTTTCTTTTTATAAAGTTGATTTGCAATAAAACCGTAAGGAGTTTTTGGAAAATACTCGGCTGTTTTGCATCTTACAAGTGTAAGATGGTTCATACCCTTAAATGCTTTTTCGGAAACGTCAAAGCAAAATGCAAACTTAGCGCCTACAAGGTTAACTGCATATTGTGCTTCGCTTGCAACCGAAAGCGGGTGAAGCATTGAAGCAACAGCGCCGATTTTGTTTACCGCATATATAGCGGTAATGCACTGCGGCATATTAGGTGCGCAAATAATAACTCTGTCGCCCTTTCTTACACCGTTTGCCAACATACCTGCGGCGCAAAGGTCAACCATTTTTTCAGCCTGCGCCCAAGTCAGCGTGTTGTTGTAATAATAAAAACAAGGTTCATTTGTATGTTGAGCGGCAGAATCCGCAAATTTTTCATACATTGTTTTTTTGACATCATATCGTGTTGTATACTCTATCATATAATCCTCCAAACAATTCAAATAATGAACACAATGTACCGCTGTGTGCATTATTGACTTATTACCCCAATTATAACAAATAATATAATGTAAATCTACAAAAATTAAATAAATTAAGTTTTATTTAATAAATTGACTTTTTTTATATATATGGTAGAATAATGCGTATAAATTGCAGGCGGTGTAAAAATGGCTTATAAAGTAAAAAAAGACCCTATTGAAAAAATACCTAAGGCGCAGTTTGTTTTTTGGATTATTGTGCGTATTTCCATGCTCGTTTGCGCCGGATACTCATTCATCCACGGTGACTTGGTAATGGGATTTGAAAGTGTATTTTGTTTTATATTTACCCATCTTTGGGATATGTTTCAGGTTTTCGGCAACGGCAGTTTTATTGAGGAAGTTCCGCCGCTTAGCCAAACAATGCTTAATATTATAATTTTTATAGGAATAGTTATCGGCTCATATTTCGGCTTTTTTGATAAATTTTCGTGGTTTGATAATTTTATGCATATTATGTCAGGTTTGGTTTGCGCCGTTTTCGGCTATGATTTTGCGTGCATTATTCAGCGCAAAAAGGGGCAATGTGCGGCAACTCTTGCGGCTATTTTTTCAATAATGTTTGCGCTTTCAATTGCTGTCGGCTGGGAATTTTATGAATTTTTGATGGATTATTTTCACGGCACAAATCTTCAGCTGTCAAAAGCAGGAAAGGAAACGGCAATGTTCGACCTTTCAAAATATCATAATGAATACGGCTATCTCGGTCTTGTTGACACGATGACCGATATGATGATGAATGCTGTAGGCGGTATTGTCGGTATGATATTTATGATTATTTTAAGAAACGGGAAAAAGGGGAAGAAAAAGTAACTTATGGCGAAAACTAAGGATTTTACGCAGGGGAGTGTGTGTAAACTTCTGCTTGTTTTTGCGTTTCCTACTCTATTGAGCAATGTTTTTCAACAATTTTATAATCTTGCAGATAAAAGAAATAAAAAATCCTTCTGAAAAGAAAATCAGAAGGATTTTTGTTTGTATTAGCTATTATTTAGCTTTTTTGCTTTTTTTAAGATTCTCTTTTGAGAAGTCAAGAACAAGGCTTAATGCGATTACCGCAACAACAGAAATTGCCGCTTCAACTGCCATATAACCGCCATTGTAGCTTGCGCTGTATGCCCAAACAGATTTCCAACCGTCTGCATATTCGCCCCAAATTGTTACACCTGATACGAAGTGACAGATGAAACGAAGAAGTGAACCTACAAATGCGCCGATAGCGAGGGCAACGCTTTGGTTTTTAATAGCCTTTTTAAACATTGCGCCGCCAAGACCGAGCGACATAAATGCAAGCACATAGTCAGCCAAAATAAGGATAAGGTAAGCGCCGATGCCTTTTACATAAGCAAAGTTACCAAGACCTTGAAGGAGCATTTGAAGCACACCGTAGATGATGCCTGTTGAGCAACCCCATTTTGCACCGTAGCGATAGCCGATAATAATAATCGGAACCTGGCTGAAAAGTGTGACTGAGCCGCCATGCGGCAAGCTGAACAATGTTACATAAGAAAGAGCGGTTGCAAGAGCAATCATAATTGCTGTTTCGCAAAGCTTTCTTGTTGTTTTGATTGATGAATTTGCCATTGATATTCTCCTTTCGTATTATTTTAATAAGTCAAAAGAAAAAGACACCTATGCAAAACGCAAAGGTGCCGATATCTATATAATCTTCCGTCTTCCTACGCTCGCATTATCGAACAGGTTAGAAGGGTATAATCTCAGCCTTGAAAATCAAAGCACCCCTGACTTATTAAGTTAAGTAGATTATATAACTATTTATTAATATTGTCAATGCTTTTTGTTTTAGTTCTTTCTTCACGAAGCGTTGCAAAGAAATTGCTTAAAAGCGACGAACATTCAACTTTCAGCACGCCGCTGACTATTTCGGGCTTGTGGTTATACGGCAGTGAATTAAAATCAACAACAGAGCCGAACGAGCCTGCCTTGCTGTCGCTTGCGCCGAAAACAACACGTTTAATTCTTGAGTTGATTATTGCACCTGCACACATAGGGCACGGCTCAAGAGTAACATAAAGCTCGCATTGCCAAAGCCGCCAGCCGCCGAGCGCCTTGCAGGCATTGTCTATCGCTTCAAGCTCTGCGTGGTAAAGCGCATTTTTGCCAATCTCACGCCTGTTTCTGCCTGTTGCAATTATTTCGCCGTCTTTGGTAACAACCGCACCGACGGGAACCTCGCCCTCGCCCGCACTTATTTTTGCAAGCTCAATAGCTTTTTTCATTATTTCTTCATCTGTCATATTTTATCCTATCTTAACTGTTTGCGCAGTCATTACGATTAAAAGAAGAAAAGGAATAATCATACCGGGGAAGAGGAATGACGAAATTTTTTCACCCGTTGTAAGCACGCAATCGCCGTTTTCTTTAGGAAGGGTAAGCTTATGTTTAATTCCTAAATAAACAGTTGCAATAATGCCCACAAGAAGCCAAAAGCCAAAGAGTGCAACGGTGATATTTACTTCCTTGCCGGCAACAAAATTTACCGTATCGCTGACTGCCGACATTCCGTTATTAAGCGCATGAATGCACATTGCAGGAATGATGCTGTCTGTTTTAATCGTGACATAAGCGAGCACTAAGCCTACAAGAAAAGCGAAAATAAACTGAATAACATTACCGTGAAGCAAACCGAAAACAACGCTTACCGCAACAACGCCGAATGCTTTGCCGTAATTTTTCAAAAGACCGAGCGAGCAGCATCTCATTGCAAATTCCTCGCAAATTGCAGGCACGATGGCTATGCCGATAATATTAAGCACGCAGTCAAAAATTGAATTGGGATTTGAAACGTCGCCTTGAGTAAGAGTAATGCCGACAGTTTTAAGGAAAGTCACAAGATAGCTTGTTGACGCATTTGCAATAACGCAAACACCCATACCAAAGCAAATCCAAATTACAGCGTCGCTGAATTTGAGCGATTTTGTGGGAACAATCGGAGTTTTGTATTTTTTCTTGTTAATAAGTGCAACCAAGCCAAATGGCGCCGCAACAGACAGAATGGAGATGAAAAGAATGTTCACGGCATAGCTGAACGAGGCGTTCGATTTGTAAATATCATAAAGCGTCTGCCCTGAGTTTATTGTTATTTTAGTCATTGCCAAAGATACAACTACCTGCAATACCAAGTATAAAATTACTGCGCAGCCGAGCCAAGAACTTATTTTCTTAAGTTCCTTTTTTTGCTTTTTTGCAATGTTATCCCGTTCTATTTGACGTCTCATATATTCGCTTTGCTGTTCGTTAAAATTAGGATTATAGTAATATTGCGCCATAAAATTTTCTTCTTTCATTTATTTATAAAAAGGCTGACTATTTTTAATCGTCAGCCTAAATAATATACCAAAATGATGTATAAAATATTACAATATTTTGTCAATTAATAAAATTTAAAGATTTTTTGCAAGTTCTTTAAGGTATGCTTTAAGCTCATCTCTTGTGTCAGGGTGCTTAAGTCCAACTTCAATATTTGCCTGAAGAATACCGAATTTATTGCCCATATCATATCTCTTGCCTTCGTAATCAACAGCAATAACGCCTTGATTTTGAGCAAGCGTTTTCATAGCGTCGGTAAGTTGAAGTTCATTTCCGGCACCGAGCGGAGTTTTTTCAAGAATGTCAAAAATCTCCGGCGGTAAAACAACTCTGCCTAAAATAGAATAGTTAGACATAATTTGCTCAGGCTTAGGCTTTTCAATCATATCCGTGCAGTTAAAGCAGTTGCCCTCGATTTTTTCAACAGCCAGCGAGCAATACTTAGGCACATCTTTTTCCGGCACTTCTTTAACGCCTACACAGCCTTTGCCGTATTTTTCATAAGCGTCACAAAGCTGTTTTGTAACAGGATTGTCGGAAATAATAACGTCGTCGCCGTAAAGAACTGCAAACGGCTCGTTGCCGACAAAGGATTTTGCACAAAGCACGGCATGTCCCAATCCCTTTGTTTCCTTTTGCCTGATGAAAAAGATATTGCCGAATTTTGAGCAGGCGAGAACGTCGTTATAAATATCTTTTTTACCTTCGTTATCTTTAAGCTTGCTTTCAAGCTCATATGCATGGTCAAAATGATCCTCAATAGCACCCTTACCTCTGTTGGTAATTATGAGCACTTCTTCAATGCCGGAATTAAAAGCCTCCTCAACTATGTACTGAATAGCAGGCTTGTCAACAATGTTGAGCATTTCCTTTGGTATTGCTTTTGACGCAGGCAATACTCTTGTTCCCATTCCGGCAGCAGGTATTATCGCTTTTCTGACTTTCATTATTATTCTCCCTTTATTTAGAGTCTTGATATAATAGATGTGATAAGGTCAAGTACGCAAAATGCCAAAACGGGAGAGAATAAGCTTGTTCCGCCCATTTTGTTTAAATATAATTTCTTTAAATCGTCCTGCGACATAGGCGTGCTGTTGCCAAAAGGTATCATTTGTTCAAGCATACCGCCTTCATCGATTTTTTGATTAACATCTTTAACCGTTTTAATAACCTTTGCTTTGTAAAAATTATTACTGCAAAGCGCAATGATAACGTGAAGCACTAAATTTGCGACTGTCATAATAAGCATCATCGGCAAAATCTTTTCATAAAGCGTGCTGAATTTGCTTACAAGGTCTGAGCTTAATTTGCCTGACGAAATGGCAACTGCATTGTCGGTTATAAATTGCATTAATTTTGCATAAGGCTTAGCGTAAATACCTTGAGCAACAAGGCTTACTATAAGCTGAAGAGCAAGAAATATTGAGCCCTCTTTATACATTTTTCTAAAGAAAAGATAATAAGGACCGAATATAAAGCCTGCCCAATTCCACGAAAACTTCTTGCCGGATTTGAAATTATCCATAAATTTAGGAATATTTGTTTTAACAACGCCTGCGATATCCTCTGCGCTTTCACCGTCAATTGTTAAATCGCTGTGCTCGTATCCCGTGTTTAAATTGGGAATGAACGACTGAGGATTTGACGAATTATTCATCGGCTGTCTGGCACCGCATTTGTTGCAAAACGGGGCATTCTTGTTAATCTCTTCGCCGCAGCTTGCGCACTTTTTAGTGTTGCTTTTTGAATTCTGAGGCTCGCTTTGATTGCTCTTTTCTTCGCCTTGAGCGCTTTTGCCGGGCGAAAAATATGAACCTACAGCTGTGCCCTGATTAACATTGCAAGCCTTTTCTTCAGTTTTTGTTTCATTTGTTTTTTTAAATTCATAGCCCTCGGCGTGCTTATCTTCATTGAAGCAGTGACCGATTTTTTTGTAGCACTCTCTGTGGTGCGGAGTTCCGCAGACAGGGCAGGTTACAATATCGTCGCCGTCTTTAAATTCTTGATTGCAAACGGGGCATTTTTCGTTTTTATATGAAGGCATAATCTTTTCCTTTCGATGTGGATACCTATTTAATTTATTATAGCTAAATTACCATAATAAATCAACATTATAATTAAAATATTGTAAATCTATTTTAAACTTGACAAAAAATAAAATAATTGTATATAATATATTGATAATATAATATATAGAGATGTTTATTCGGAGAAATTGTAATGGTAGAATACGAGGAATTAAGATTAAGACTTTTGGAGTCTGAAAAAACAGTAAAAAACTTAAAGGAAGCACTTGCGATTGACACCTTGAAGGGCGATATTGCCGAGCTTGAAAAGGAAAGTGCCAAGCCTGATTTTTGGGACGATATGGATAACAGCCAAAAGGTTATGCAGAAAATCGGCTCGCTTAAGGCTAAGGTTCAGTCATACGAGAATGTTAAAAACGAGTTTGACGATGCACTTGTTATGATTGAACTTGCAAACGAGGAAGAGGACGGAGATTTGCTTGAGGATTGCACCTCTTCTGTTGAGGAAATTGAGAAAAAACTGGAATCGCTTACTCTTTCAACTCTTTTGAGCGGAGAATTTGACGGCAAAAATGCACTTCTTACTTTCCATGCACTTCACATGGAACGTAGACATCCGGCAAAAAGTGCATTTCTATCTTTAAAATACCGTCACCGGAGCATGCCTCACATCTTC
>DAVZKM010000082.1:0-7995 GCA_052272245.1 Eubacterium sp. | reverse complement strand
AAAGTTCCTGAAGCGTATAAAGTTCTTCTTTATAATATGAACATCAGGATAGATGAAACAAAGCAGGGTGAAATATTAGCCGATTTGTTTGAATCAATTTATGATGAAAAATATGCAGGCGGTATAGTATTTACCTGGCAGGATGAATGGTTTAAGCGTACATGGAATAATGTTATGTTTGATATTGCAGACAGGAGGCCGTTCTGGTCCAATATTCAAACTACTGAGCAGTGCTTTGGTCTTTTGGCGTTTGACCCGGGTGAGAGTGAAAGCATTTGTTATGTTGACGGCGATGTGTCGGAATGGGCGGGTGAAAAGGCTGTTGTTTCAAATGATTGGGGCAATGTTTACGTTAAGAGCGATGAGCGATATCTATATTTGATGATTGATACCGATACCAAAAAATATGATTTCAATACAGATACGATTTATATTCCTGTTGACACAATCGCAAAGCAGGGTAATACAAAAGCAAACAGCTATAATTTAACATTTAATAAGGGCGCAGACTTCCTTATTATGATAAATGGGGCAAAGAATTCACATATTTATGTTGACAGATATTATGATTCTTTCTATTACTACTTTGTTAAATCCCGTATGCTTTCGGATATTCCTGTTGATAAAGATTCGGATAAAAAGAACAGCGGTGTGTTTAATCCAATGCGCCTTTGCTACGGATACCACCTTACAGTACCGGGCACTAATGAAGAGGTAAGCGATAAAGCATATGAAACAGGTAAGCTTCAATATGGTAACGGTAACCCGGATTCTAAAGATTACACGTCGCTTACGGATTTTTGCTATAAAAACGGTAAGGTTGAAATAAGAATTCCTTGGCAGCTTCTTAATGTGATGGACCCATCTTCAAAACAGCAGATGGACAATTTCTATGAAACTCAAACAATTACACCTAAAGATTTTGAAAGCTTTTCTTTCGGTATGGGTATTCAAAAAAGTGACGATACCTCTCAAATGAATATTGATATCAGCGGCAACTACGATTATGATACGTGGAATACTCCGACATATCACGAAAGATTGAAGCCGGGCTATTACACTCTTCAAAAATATCTTGAAAAATACAAGAAAATCAATAATAAATAAGGGCGTTTTATGAAAAAAATTTTATGTGTTATCTTTTCTGTTATTATAGCAGTGACTTTTGTATCTTGCTCAAATGCAGATAATATTGACCCTAATAAGCATACGCTTGATTTGAGCGGTTATACTTACCCTAATGCAGATAAAAAGCTTGATAAGATTGATACGGGTAATGTAAATGTGTCATTTTTTGCACAGTCTAACGGGTATTTTTATCAAAATAGCAGTAAAAGCCCGGATTTATTTTATATTAAGGGCGTTAATATGGGCTTGACTGAAGCTCAAACTTCACTTGATAATATTAACGTTTCTTATAATACTTATATTACCTGGTTTGAGCAGATTAAAAATATGAACGCAAATACTGTTCGTGTGTTTTCAATAATGAATCCTAATTTTTATAAAGCACTTTATGATTATAATCATAAACATAAGGATTCTCCGCTTTATTTAATACAGGGTATTTGGTTTAATGAAGATTTAATGTATCAGCTTACCGATGCACTTGAAAGCGATGAAATTATTATTTCAACTTTTAAAAAAGCGTGCAAAGAGGCTGTGGATATTATTCACGGCAACAGCAGTGATACTGTTTACGGTGAATTTTCACCTGCTGTATATGATAAAGACGTTTCAAAATATACCGTCGGATACATTTTAGGCCTTGAATATCCTGCCGATTTTGTTATTGAAACTAATGCTTCTCACCCTGATAAAGCAACTTATGTCGGAAAATATCTTGAAACTAAAAACGGTGCGTCTCCTTTTGAGGGTTTCCTTGCAAATGTCGGCGATTATCTTATTGATTGTGAAATGAGAGCTTATAACAGCCAAACTCCTGTTGCGTTTCTTAATTGGCAGGTGCTTGATACTATAAATCATCCTAATGAGCCATATAAAGATGAAAATGATGCGGTAAGCGTAAATACAGAAAATATCGTATCAAAATCAAATTATTATGCAGGGCTTTTTGCCGCAATGGATGTTTATCCTTATTATCCTGAATTTATGAATTATGAGGAAAAATATATTTCCTACGTGGATGAAAAGGGTGAAAAAGATAATTACCGTGCATATCTTAAAGATTTGAAAAAGCAATATTCAGTTCCGCTTTTAATAGCGGAATACGGGCTTTCAACTTCTCGGGGAAAGGCGCATTTGGGCTTTAACGGATATGACCAAGGCGGTTTGAGCGAGGATGAGCAGGCAAAGCTTGTGTCTAAAATGACTAATGATATTGCGCTTGAGGGATGTGCAGGCGGCCTTGTATTTGAATGGCAGGATGAATGGTTTAAAAATACTTGGAATATAAATATGTATTATCCCGATGACCCAACAAAGCGCACGCAAAATCTTTCTTCAGCAGAGCAAGGCTACGGAATTATGCAGTATGATACGTCTGTTTCTTATCCCGACGGAGATTTGGCGGAATGGGAAAATGCATATAAAGTTAATGATAATATTAAAGTGCAATATGATGCAAATTATATGCATATTTTATTAACTTTGCCTGACAATTTTGATGTTGAAAACGATAGCTACTATGTCCCGATATCAACAAACGGCGTCGGCAGTAAGTTTGCAAAGGATTATAAGCTGACTTTCAGCGACAATGCGGACTTTTTGCTTGTGTTCGGCGGCAAGGATAACACACGTATTCTTTGCGATAAGGCGCAGGACGTGTTCCACTATAAATTCGGAGTTATCCGCAAGGTGTTCGGTGCTTCTCAGTCAAAGGCTTATAAGCAAAACACGGGCGAATATAATAAGATTAACACCTTTGTTTCAAATGAAATAATTGTACCGTCTACAAATGAAACAATTGAGCCGAGATATTATGAGGGCGGACTTTTGAAATTCGGCAATGCCAACCCCGACAGCGCCGATTATGACAGCAAAGCGGATTTTTATTTCAGCGGCAATACTGTTGAAATTCGTATTGCTTGGTATTTGCTTAATGTTATGAATCCTACAACTAAGGCTTGCATAAGTACTCCGTTTAAGGGTGACGAAATTACTTATTCAAGCTTTGATGGTATTAAAATAGGCTCAGGCACCTCAGGCAAAATTGAAATCAAGGACGCCAAGTTTAGCGCAGTAAAGGAAATTAAGCTTAATCAAAGGCCTAAAAAAGTATATTATTCTTTACAGGATTTATATCCTCAAATTAATTTCTGAAATGAAAAAGACAGATGACCAAAAGCAATTGATCATCTGTCTTTTTGTTTGAAGCTTTATTCTTCAATTTCGCTATTTTGAAATTTTTTCAGCACCTCTTTGAGCATAACGGCTCTGTTTTGACCCATCGGAGTGTTTTTCTCAGCTTTTTTGGTGTTGGGAGTTTCTTTCGGTGTAACAGGTCTTTGCGAACCCATTTGTTGCCTGATCACGTCAACAGCTCGTCTTGGCTCAGGCTGCTTTGGCTCAGTCGGTTGCACCTGCTCTTGAATCGGTTGACTTGGGGTAGGAACTTGTTTTACCTCTTGAACAGGAGTATCCTTTACAAAATCAATTTCAATATCTTTTGGCTTGCTTTCCTTTTGCTCGAGGATTTTTTCAACAGCAACAGCCTCTTTAGACTCATCAACAACATCCTCGCTTGCCGTTTTAATTACAGATTCTTTATATGTAGGCTCGCTTGCCGCCTCATTTGTTTTTTTGCTTTCGTATTCCTTGAAAAATTCATCATATTTCTTTATAACATTCTCTGAATTTTTCTCGTTTTCTGCTTTAAGAACGTCAATATTCTTCATCGAGCTTGCAACGCCCCTTGCCTTTTCAATAAGCCTATCCGTGTTTTTACTTACAGTTGCAAGGTTATTTGTAATGCTTTCAAGAAGAGCCTTAATGTCTGTGTTTATAAGCGAATAAGCGCCGATTGCTTTTTCAATCTCGGCTCTTGCGTTGTCACTTGATTTGCCGATTTCAGCCAAAAATTCGTTTGTGCCGTCCTTTGCCCTTTGGGTGATTTCGCTTCCGCTTTCATAAGCAGAATAAAATATCTTGCCGATATTTGCAATGTGGTCGTTATTTTGCTTGGTGCTTTTGTCAAGGCTTGCTTCAAGATTTTCAATTTTATCCTTTAAAGCATCGTTTTCAATTGTGAGCTTTTTGTATTCGTCCTTAAGATTATTATATTCTTTTAATATCTTGTTAGCCTTTGCAAGCCTTTGATTGTTTAATTTTGCGTTGCTTTCAAGCTCTTTGTTCTTGTTTTCCAACTCGTCAATATAAGCGTCAACAGCCTTTTTGTTGTAGCCGCCCATAAAACTTGATTTAAAATCAGCCATATTGTTCTCCTCCTTTAATTATCATAAATAAATATTATCACAAATTTATTGGCAATTCAATTATAATAATATTATTATTTTATTACATTATAACCCCGTCTTTGAAAATCGATATGTCACGATATCCGTTTTGCTCGTTCTTTGATTGCCTGCCCGAAGCGATATCAATTAACAATTTGAATATTTCCTCGGTCATATTTTCAAAATCTCCGTTTTCAATCAGTTCGCCTGCGTTGAAGTCAATCCAATTATTCTTTCGCTTCGCAAGGCGAGAATTAGACGATACCTTAATTGTGGGCACAGGTGCGCCGAGCGGAGTTCCACGTCCTGTTGTAAAGAAAATAATATTTGCGCCTGAGGCAGTCAAATTAGTTGTTGATACAATATCATTTCCGGGTCCTGTCAAGAGATTTAACCCTTGTTTTTTGCAATGCTCGCCATATTCAAGCACGTCTGTAATTACGGATTTTCCGCCTTTTTGAATACAACCGAGCGACTTTTCCTCAAGCGTGGTTATTCCGCCGTCGTGGTTGCCGGGTGAGGGATTTTCATAACATTCCTGATTGTGTGAAAAGAAATACTGCTTAAAGGAATTAATCATATTTACGCATTTGTTAAATACTTTTTCGTTTTCGCATCTTTTCATTAAGAGCTGTTCTGCGCCGAACATTTCAGGCACTTCCGTTAAAATTGCGGATGTGCCGAATGATGTGAGCTTGTCCGTCAGTTTGCCGCAAAGTGCATTTGCCGTAATTCCGCTGAAAGCATCTGAGCCGCCGCATTTGTATCCGACTACAAGCTTGTTAATCGGAATAGGTTCACGCTTGAAATTTTTTACGAATGCGTAAAGTTCTTTCAATAATTCTTCACCTTTTTCAAGTTCGTTTTCACAGTCCTGCGTCACAAGAAATTTTATTCTGTTTTCGTTATATTCGCCGAGATACTTTTTAAGTGTTTTTACATTTGTATTTTCACAGCCGAGCGATACAATAAGCACACCGCCTGCGTTTGGATGGTTTGCAAGTGCGGCAAGTATTTTTCTCGTGTTTTCCTGGTCGTTACCGAGTTGACTGCAACCGAATGGGTGAGTGTATGCAAACACACCGTCACATCCGTCGCCGATAATGTTCTGACCGATTTTTTCAAGCATTTTTGCTGTATTGTTTACACAGCCGACAGTCGGAATTATCCAAATTTCATTCCTTGTTGCCGCTCTGCCGTCTTGTCTTAAATATCCGTTAAAAGTAACGTCGCATTTTTTATGCTTATATTCGTTTTTTTCGCAATATGTATATTCAATAATATCATTTAAATTTGTTTTTAAATTATGCTCGTGTATATGCTCTCCTTTTTTACAATCAATTGTTAAATGACCGATAGGATTGCCGTATTTAATAATATTCTCGCCGTGTTTCAAATCGTTCAAAAGAACCTTGTGCCCAAAAGGAATATCGTCTAAAAGCTCGATATTATCAATTGTTTCCCCTTTTTTCAGCTCTTCAAGCGCTACAGCAACATTGTCTTTATCATTTATTTTAAATAATTTACTCATTTAATAGTTTCTCCATAGCCTTGCTTATTTCAAGCGATTTTATATCGTCAAAATAAGACTTGACCTTTTTGTAAAGACCGTCGATTTTTGTCAAATCCTCACCCCAAAAGCCGGCATTTGCCAAAACGTCAAAAACGATGTCGGTATGTTTGGCTTTAAAGAAATAAAGCACATTTTCAACGTCGTTTACAGGATAATCTTTATTTTCAAAATTTTCGTAAAAATTGATTAATGCTGCAAATGAAAACGATAAAACACTTGGAACTTTACCGAATTTGTTATAATAATCAAGTAAGGAACAAAGGCAACGGGCTCTGAATTTTGCTACTGAATTTAAGCTTATGTCAAGCAGCTTATGGTCGATAAACGGATTGTTAAACCTTTCAAGAACACTGTTTGCAAATGCTTTCAACTCATTTTCGTCAAGGTCAATTGTTTTTATTATTTCCTCATTTAAGCCCTTGTCAATATATGCTTTAAAGGATTTATCATTAATCATATCACGAACAATTTTAAATCCTGCGTTATATCCTGCAAGCACGCTCATTGTATGAATTCCATTTAATATTTTAACCTTTCTTTCACGGTAGGGGAGCAAACTTTCAGCAAATTTTGCGCCCATATCGAGCTTGCAAAACGGAATGATATTTTTCGCTCTTTCGTCAGCCTCAATTATCCAACTTGAATAAGGCTCACACGCTACAGCACATTCATCATCTTTGTACTTCACCTTGCCTGTAACGATTCTGTCAACAAGAGTGCTGCAAAAACTGCATTCGTTATTTATATAATCTATATATTTGTTTTCCAAATTCCAAAGCTTAGCATATTTAATGATGCATTTTTTGAGCTTGTCTCCGTTATTTTCAATAAGTTCAACAGGTAAAAATACAAGACCTCTCTTGTCCTGCTTGAAGCGCTCATAAAGCAAAGCCGTTACCTTAGCAGGAAATGATACGTCAGGGCTTTTGCTCATTTTATCCGTATCAATAAAGCAAATACCGGCTTCAGTCGTGTTTGAAATTACAATTTCAAGGCTGTCAAGGCAAAAAACACGCTTAAGTTTTTCGTATTCGTCGATTGTATCAATACATTCTTCAACGCAATTTACACTCTTAACCTCGTTTACAATTTCGCCGTTGAGCCTGCCTTTTAAAAGAATGTTGTATTTGCAACCCTGCTCTTTGAGTGCGTTTATAACCTTGGTGTTTTTCCTCGGCTGGCAAATTGCAGCTTTACCGTCATAAATTCCTTTTTCGTTTGCCGTTTGAATATAATGCTCAGCAAATGCTCTTAAAAAATTACCCTCGCCGAATTGTAAAATCTTAATCATATTCTCATTTCCGTTTGATACTTAGTGTTTAATAAAAATCATTTTAATTATACAATATAAATATTTTAAAGTAAATAGATATATTGTATATTTTAATGTTGACTAAAAGCAATAAATATATTATAATTACAAGGATAAAGAAAGGACTGTGGTTTATGACATTGCTGATTAAAAATGCACTATGCTTTATTGCCGATGAATTTAAAAAGTCAGATGTTTTCATAACCGACGGGATTATTACCGAGATTTCCAGCACTATTTCTTCAAATGGTGCCGATAGAGTAATTGACGCATTGGATAAATATTTTTTGATACCGGGCTTTGTGGATGTTCATACACATTTACGTCAGCCCGGTTTTTCTTATAAAGAAACAATCAAGTCAGGCTCTATGGCAGGGGCAAGGGCAGGATATACGGCTCTTTGCACAATGCCTAATCTTAACCCGGCTCCCGATTGCTTGCAAAATCTGAAGGCTCAAACGGATATAATTGAGCGTGATGCAGTTATTGACGTTCTTCCTTTCGGCACAATTACCAAAGGCAGAAAAGGCGAGGGCGAGGTTGTTGACTTTGAATCAATGGCTGATAAGGTCGTCGGCTTTTCAGATGACGGAACAGGCGTTCAAACCGGCGAACTTATGGAGAAGGCTATGGCACGGTGCGCTAAACTTAATAAGATTATTTCTGCTCACTGCGAGGTTAACGATTTGCTTAGG
>DAVZKM010000081.1:0-8072 GCA_052272245.1 Eubacterium sp. | reverse complement strand
ATTGCTGGTGGACTGGCTCGCCATGGATCCTAGGCTTGGGTTGATTTAAAAAAGCAATTCAAAATAAATGCAAACGGTTGGACGGGATACAGTTGGAACACAGAACTTTTTAAGGATTATAAATCATTTTTAAACAATCTTCAAAACCGCAATTTAAAGGTAACGTTAAACTTACACCCTGCCGACGGAATAAGGCATTTTGAGGATATGTATAACGACGTTGCAAAGGCAGTCGGCATCGAACCGAAAACAAAAGAGGACGTAAAATTCAGCTGCAAAAACGATGATTTTTGGAATGCGTATTTTGACAAGGTGCACAAGCCATATGAAAAAGACGGCGTTGACTTTTGGTGGATAGATTGGCAACAGGGTAAAAAGAGTGATATTGATGGTCTTGACCCGCTTCTTGCATTAAATCATTATCATTTTCTTGACAATGCGGAAAACGGCAAGCTGCCTCTTATTCTGTCACGCTATGCAGGGCTTGGCTCACACCGATATCC
Organism: Eubacterium sp.; assembly: GCA_052272245.1. Classification (GTDB taxonomy): domain Bacteria; phylum Bacillota; class Clostridia; order Oscillospirales; family Acutalibacteraceae; genus Eubacterium_R. The sequence continues at coordinate 7,569 of DAVZKM010000081.1, read as the reverse complement.
TTTAGGCTTCTCCGGCGATACGGCTATAAATCATAAGGTGCTTGACTTCCAGCCTTATTTTACCGCAAATGCGGCAAATGCGGCATACTTTTGGTGGAGCCATGATATCGGCGGTCACTATTTCGGTTACAAGGACGATGAGTTGTATTTAAGATGGATTGAATTCGGAGTATTTTCTCCTATTTTAAGGCTTCATTCAACGTCAAACGATTTGCTCGGAAAGGAGCCGTGGAAATACAGACGTGACGTTTATTTAAGCGCTAAAAAGTGGCTTAATTTCAGGCACAGGCTTATTGCGTATATTTTCACTATGGATTACAAATGCCACAAAAACGGCACACCGCTTTGCGAGCCTATGTATTACGCTTATCAAAACGATGAAAGTGCTTTTAATGTGCCTAACGAATACTTCTTCGGAAGCGAGCTTATTGCAGTCCCCATAACATCAAAAACAAGTAAAAAGAATAATATGGCAACGGCAAAAGCTTGGATACCTAAAGGCACTTACACAGATATCTTCACCCTTCAAAAATACCACGGCCCTATGGATATAACGCTTAACCGTGAGCTTTACGATATTCCCGTTCTTGCAAAAGAGGGCGCAATTATTCCGTTATCTAACGATGACGGCAACTCCTCGGCAAACCCGAAAGCGCTTGAATTTTGGATATTTATCGGCAACAACAGTTTCACCCTTTATGAAGATAACGGCAGAGTGAATTTTGAAGAGCATAATGCAAAAACTAAAATTTTAAACACATTTGACGAAAAATCCCGCAAGATTAAATTAACGATTAAAGCACCGTTCGGTGACTGCGAGGTTATACCAAGCGGCAGGAAATATAAAATCACGTTTAAGGAAATAGAAAGCGCAGATATTAAATCCGATAAGGAATTTACAATTTCAAATTCAGATAACGCTTTGAGCATTGAGGTTGATTTTTCAAGCGATGATATAGAAATTGAACTTACAAATATAAAACTTATAAAAAAGCCTGACTATAAGGAAAGAGTTATCAATTCAATGTCACGCTGGCAGGAGCAAACGGTTAAAAAAACAGCATATTATAAACCGTTTAAAAATGCACAAACAAGAGAAGAATTGCTAAAGGCGTTAAAGATTTCAAAATTGCCTAAGGAAATTAAAAATCTTTTATATGAACAGCTTATAACAGACTGATTAAGGGAAATATTATGGAAAACGTAAACACATATTCAAAAAAAGAAAGAAATATGTTTTTGACCGGAATGTTCGGTCAAAATATGATTTATAATGTAGTTGCCGTCGGACTTTATTATTACTTTCAAAATGTAATTTGCCTGCCGGCTATTGCGCTTGGCTGGATATTTGCAATAGCGAGAATTTGGGACGCAATCAACGACCCGATGATGGGCTCGATAGTTGATAAAACAAGAACTAAATGGGGCAAATGCAGACCTTATCTCATTTTTTCACCTATTGTTATATGCATTATTACGATAGCGGCGTTCTTCAACGGCAACTATGCAAACGCAAAGGCAAACGGCAACAAAACGGCTATGGTATTTATTGTTGCTTGGGCGGCGATATCCTATGTGCTGTGGGGAATGAGTTATACGGTCGGCGATATTCCTCTATGGGGCATTATTTCACGTATAACGGAAAGCGAAAAAGACAGAAGCTCGCTTATTTCTCTTTCAAGAATTATTGCATCAATCGGTGCTGGCTTGGTTGTGATTTCAATTGTTGCAGTATCGCAATCGCTGAACTCCGCTTTTAATTTAGATACGAATGCGCAAAAGGGATTTATCGTTGCGGCAATTATAATCACAATTATAGGCTCGGCGCTGTTTGAATGTGCAGGTATAGGAACAAAGGAAAGAGTGCCTAACGGCACTGAAACAAAAACTATGAAAGAAAGCTTTGCTCTTATGTGGAAATGCAAGCCTTTCAGACGTATTCTTATAAGCGGACTTCTGCGTGCACCGTTGCAGCTTATGATGAATATTGCAATGACGCTTTTGACATACTACTATTGCAAGGGAAACCTCACCTATGCGTTTACAAAGCTTGATATATTCATAATCGTGCTTATTTTAGCCGGCGGACTTTTTATAGGTCAATTTGTTTCAATGGCAATCTCCCCTGCTCTTATGAGAAAATATGAAACAAAAAAAGTATACAATCTTTTCAGCGGACTGAGTGCTGTTGCATTTGCACTTTTATTTGTCGTATACTTAATAGCGCCGACCGAGCTTTCTAAAATAAGTTTTGTGATTATTGACGGAATTTTATTCTTTGGCACAGGTATGGGATTTGGAGGAGTAAACGTTTGCCAATCTGTTATGATTAGCGATTGCATTGACTATGAGGAATATCATCACGGTTACAGACCTGACGGAATTTTTTTCTCCGGTCAAAGCTTTATCACCAAGTTTTCGGCAGGAATCAGTTCCGTTATTTCAGGCTATGTTTTTGACGCAGTTGGATATACGGATATCAACATAAATAAAATGAACGAGGCTATTGCAAACGGTGCAAATTTTGCAACAGACTACACCTCTTATTCAAAAGCTATGTGGTTTCTTATTTCAATTCCGCCTGCAATCGGTATGCTTTTAGCGGTTATTCCTACTCTCAAATATGAAATAGACAAAAAATCGCACGACAAAATGCTTGAAGAACTTGTAAAACGTCACAAGCAGAATAATCAAGGAGATACAAATGGATAAATTAATCAAAAATATTGAGCACAAGGCAGTTCTCACAATCAAAGACGAGGTGACATACCAAAAAGGTCAAATCGTCAGCAAAACTCTTTCGCAAAACGAACACCATTCGCTTACTCTTTTTGCATTTGACAAGGGTGAAGAAATCAGCACTCACGAATCGGGCGGTGACGCTATGATTGTTGCTCTTGACGGCGTCGGCAAAATCACAATCGAGGGCGAAGAATTTATTTTAAACGAGGGAGAAACAATTGTTATGCCTGCCAAAAAGCCTCATGCTGTTTTTGCAAAGGAACAATTCAAAATGCTTCTTATCGTTATGTTCCCTGAAGAATAATAACAAAACCAAATATAAAAAAACCGCTGCAACGCTTCAATTAAGAAATACTGCAGCGGTTATTATTTTATTTATTGTTACTGTAATGCTCACGGGCTTCGCTCATTATTCTAAGCGTTTCACGTATCGTTTCAAGTGTTGCCTCGGTCGGGTCAAGCTTAACTGCGATATACGGCCGTTTAGCCGCAGAAAGAGTAACTCTGCCTTTCATGAACGCATTAAGTATTGCAACGGTTTTGATATCCGGCTCGCTTGAATAAAACAAAACAGAGCCGTTTCGCTGAACAATATCCGTTATGCCGAGTGCCTTTGCACTGTTTCGCAAAAGAGCAATTTCTATAAGTCCCCAAACAGATGACGGCGGTGCGCCGAAGCGGTCTGTAAGCTCGTCATAAACGTCTTGGGCGTCATTCTCATTTTTAATTGCGGCAATGCGCTTATACATAGAAAGCCTTTGCGATGTGGAAATAATATATTCCTCCGGCAAATGAGCGTCGATTTGAACGTCAATAAGACATTCTCTCTCCTCCGGCTCCTCCTCGCTGATTTCGCCTTTTTCCATAGCAACGGCCTCTTCAAGAAGTTTTAAATACATATCGTATCCAACTGCTTCCATATGACCGTGCTGTCTATTTCCCAATAGCGAGCCTGCGCCCCTGATTTCAAGGTCACGCATGGCAATTTTAAACCCTGAGCCAAACTCAGTATACTCCCTGATAGCTTCAAGTCGCCTCGTTGCAATATCGGTCAATTCCTTGCCTCTTGTAAACGTAAAATAGGCATATGCTCGCCTTGACGACCTGCCCACACGTCCCCTTATTTGGTGAAGCTGAGCAAGACCCATTCTGTCTGCATTTTCAATAATAAGAGTATTGCAATTAGGCACGTCAACACCCGTTTCAATAATAGTTGTGCACACAAGAATATCAATATCGCCCGAAAGCAAATCACGCCAAACGCTTGAAAGTTCCTCCTCACTCATTTGACCGTGGGCAATACCCACCCTTGCCTGAGGAATAGCTTTTTTAATCATCATGGCTTTATGTTCAATCGTTTCAACATTATTATGAAGATAATAGCATTGTCCGCCACGGTTTATTTCACGTTCCATCGCCTCTTGTAAGATTTCAGCGTCATATTCGATAACATAGGTTTGAACAGGGTGGCGCTCACCCGGCGCCTCCTCAATAAGGCTCATATCCCTGATACCGCTCATTGCCATATTCAGCGTTCGGGGAATAGGGGTTGCCGAAAGGGTAAGAACGTCAACACGAGGGAATTTTTCCTTTATTTTTTCCTTTTGCGCCACACCGAAGCGTTGCTCCTCGTCAACTATAAGAAGCCCTAAATCTTTAAATTTAATTGATTTGCCTAAAAGCTTATGAGTACCTACCACAACATCAATCGAACCGTCGGCAAGCCCTTGAAGTATTTCTTTTTGCTTTTTTGGAGATACAAAGCGAGATATCATCTCCACCTTTACGGGATAAGGCTCAAGCCTTTTGAGCGCAGTTTGAAAATGCTGCATTGCAAGCACCGTTGTAGGCACAAGAATGGCACATTGCTTTGAGTCGCTTATGCATTTAAATACTGCACGAAGTGCAACCTCCGTTTTGCCAAAACCAACGTCACCGCAAAGCAGTCTGTCCATAGGTGCGGTTTTTTCCATATCGTGCTTAATTTCCTCACTACACCTAAGCTGGTCGGGCGTTTCGTCATATTCAAAGCGCATTTCAAAGTCACGCTGCATATCGGAATCCTCAGAAAAAGCAAAGCCCTTTGTGCTCATTCGCTTAGCATAAAGCGCAATCAGCTCCTTAGCCATATCCTTAACAGAAGAGCGTACCTTAGCCTTAGTCTTTTTCCATTCGCCAGAGCCTAAACGATTAATTTTAACATTGGTATCGTTTTTAGGGCCTATATATTTTGACACCAAATCAAGTTGAGTTACAGGCACATAAAGTGTATCGCCCTTTGCGTAGCTGATTTTTATATAGTCTTTCTTTACCTTATTAAGTTCAAGTGCATGAATACCCTCAAACACACCGATGCCGTGAATATTATGAACAATATAATCGCCGACGGTAAGCTCATCAAGCGAATGAATAGCATTTTTTGATGACGCTTTTTTTGCCTTTTTTGTGCTTTGATTGGTCTTTGAATGGGTAATAACCGCAAGCTTCATATCGCTTATTTGGAATCCCGACTGAATTGTGCCCGTAAGAATATTGATAGCCTTATTTTGCAGTTTTTCAGGTCTTTTTTCAAAGAAAACAGTGTTGATAAAGCCCATATCCTCGATATCCTTGCAAAGAGCCTTACCTGCCCTAACGGTTCCCGCCATTATGCAAACCATATATCCGCCTTTAAAAAGAGGGAAAAGTTCTTCCTTAAGCTGAGAAAGAGTGCCGCTCCACGCATTAAAGCTTTGAACACGGAAGTTTGCAAGGTGACCGACAGGTGTATCAAAGCTTCCACGAGGAAGGGAATCCATATATATTGCATTATGATTTTCGTAAACAGCTTTAAGCTCGTCAAAATTAAGATTAAATTTATCAAGTCCTTTGCAAAGCGTACCGTCCTCAATAAACCATTTAAGCTCTTCAAGATTAAGCTTTTCCTGCTTGAACATTTTTTCTTTAACTCTTGCGCTTTCAACAACAAAAAGCCTGTCAAAATCATAATCAAACACACCGTTTGAATTATAAATAAGCGGCAAATACTTATCAAGGCAATTGAGATGAAGCCCCTGCCTTAATTTATCAATATCATTATTAAGCTTTTCCCTTGCCTTAATTGCTTTACCCTTTAATCCTTTTGAGAGCGCCTCGATTTTATCGGCAAATTTAAAATTATCGTCAACAAGTACCTCGTTTGCCGGAGTAATTTCAATAAAATCAACCTTACCGCTTCGCCTTTGAGTGTCGATATCGAAACTTGAAATAGTATCAACGGTGTCGCCCCAAAATTCAATTCTTACGGGCTCGTTAAGATAGGTCGGAAAAATATCTATAATTCCGCCACGCACGGCAAATTGGCTTGTTCCGTCAACCTGGTCATAACGGGTATATCCTGCAAAAACAAGCTTTTTTTCAAGCTCCGCTATATTAATCTCATCGTTAACGCTGATTTTAAACGTTCTTTTTTCAAGCTCCTCAGGCGGCATAGTATATTGGCAAGCAGCTGTTGCCGACATAACAACAGCCGAATAATCGCCCTGAAGTATGCGTGACAAAACACCCAACCTGATATGCTCAAAATCTCTGCTCACTCCTGCAACCTCAACAAAAGTCATCTCTCTTGTCGGGTAAAGCAAAACTCCGTCTTGAAGCTCGCTCAAGCACTCCTGCACCTTAACGGCAGTTGCCTCGTCGGGTGTAATAATAAATGATTTTTCACCCTTTTGGCAAAGCGAATGAGCAACAAAGCACTTGGAAACATCGGAAAGACCTATAACCCCAACGGGAGCATTATCGGCATTAACACTTTCGCTGAGGTTTATAAATTCCTTGCTTTTATTAAATTCATTAGAAAAACAGGACAATGCTTATCACCTTATCCTTTCATTATATCATTATATTATGAGTTATATTTATTCATAGCCTCATCGATTTTTCCCGAAACTATTAATCTGACAGCGCCGGTTGCATGCTCAAGCGCCGATTTTAAATCAGCCTCCTGTTCCTTTGGAAATCTACCCAAAACCCAAGCTGCCAAGTCGTATTGTGGATTTGGCTTTTTTCCTACTCCGACCTTAACTCTCGGGAAATTCTCACTGCCCAAATAAGCAATAATGCTCTTTATTCCGTTATGGCCGCCCGCAGAGCCTTTGCGCCTAATTCTTGTTTTGCCGACATCAAGTGAAACATCATCATATACAACAATAACGTTTTCAGCCGGAACTTTATAATACCTTGCTGCCTCGCCGATAGCCTCACCGCTTGCATTCATCATAGTTTGAGGCTTCATAACAAGACATTTTTTACCCTCGACAGTCATATCTGCACAAAGAGCGTGATGCTTTAATTTTTTTATATCCACACCCTCCTCAATAGACAACAAATCCATTGAAAGAAAGCCTGCGTTATGACGTGTCATTTCATATTTAGCACCGGGATTTCCAAGACCTGCAATGATAAAATCATATTTACCCGAGCTAAATTCTTTCTTTTTAAAAAACATATAATTCCCTCGTGTGCGCCGCAACTGCAAATACGGCAAAAGAGCGTACATAATAAATATATGTACGCTCTGACGTTTTAATTTTTAATCTTCTGTCTTTTCAAACTCGGAAAATTCTCTCTCCTCGTCCGGCTTTTCATAATTATACATATTTTCATCTTTAACATGTTTTGCAATATACTCATCACGGTTAAAGAGTTCGTCTGCCTTAACCTTCCAAGCCTTAGCAGCAGCAATAGTCTTATCAAAGAGTTCGTTTGCCGATTCAGGATGCTGCATCTCTGTTGAATATGCGCCCGTTTCTGCAACCATCTTGCTGATAGCGCCCGGATTGTCAAGAA
>DAVZKM010000080.1:0-8080 GCA_052272245.1 Eubacterium sp. | reverse complement strand
CCGCTTGCAGGCGACAGCGTTTACGGGCCTAAAAAGGTTATCACCAAGCTTTCAGGTCAGTGCCTTCACGCAGGCGAGATTGGCTTTGTTCATCCGAGAACGAATGAATATTTGCACTTTACTTCGCCTTTGCCTGACTATTTTACTGATTTTTTGGCAGAGCTTGAAAGAAAACAATAACACCGTGAGGATTTAGGATGGAAAAAACTTTTGAAAATTGGCTTGTGGTATCGGATATCGACGGTACGCTTAATAATAAAATCCGCAAGCTGCCAAAAAGAAATTATGATGCAATTAAGAAATTTACCGATTTAGGCGGCAATTTCACTCTTGCTTCAGGCAGGCTTCAGTCAAGCCTTGAAAGAAATTATAACAGAATAACGCCTAATCAGCCTGCCGTTGTTTTAAACGGCGCAGGGCTTTATGATTATAAAGAAAAGAAAATGCTTTGGCGAAATACAATCGGAAAAAAAGGCCGTGACTTTGTAAAGCTTGTTGCAAAAAAATATAACGCTCTTTTTAAAAGCGTTGATATAGGCGTTTATTTTGACGATTATGTTTATATTGTTAAAAACGGACTTTTTGCAAGTGCAACAATGCATTTTGACAAGGCTCATTTTGAAGTGGTTAAATCTATCGACGATGTACCAAAAGACGGTTGGATGAAGGTTATTTTTTGGTCCAATCCGTTTACGATTAAGTCACTACAAAAATTTATTGACGAAAATGAAAATCCCGACGCTAACTTTATGTCCTCATCTGTTTGCACGATTGAAATGCTTCAAAAAGGCACTCATAAGGGCGTTGGCATTATGAAACTTGCAGATATGCTTGGCATTGATAAAAGCCATGTTGCGGCAATCGGAGATTATTATAATGACTGGGATATGCTAAAAACAGTCGGGCTTCCCGCCTGTGCAGGTCAAGCCCCCGCACCTATACATAATATTTGCAAATTTGAGGCTTGCCATTGTAATAAAGGCTGTGTTGCCGATTTGCTTGAATATATTATGTCAGGTAAGGCTGAAGAAGATATTAAAAAAGAAAATAATAAAAAGTAGGTAATCTTATGTTGACTATCGGTGCACATTTGAGTGCTTCTAAGGGATATACGGCAATGCTTAAGCAAGCTGTGGAAATAGGCGCCAACACTTTTCAGTTTTTTACACGTAATCCGAGGGGCGGAAGTGCAAAGGCTATTGACGAAAATGACGTGAATGAGTTTTTGACGCTTATGATTGAAAATGATTTTCCTGTAATTTTGGCTCATGCGCCTTATACGCTTAATCTTTGTTCGGCTAAGCCTGAAACAAGGGAGTTTGCAAGAAACACATTTTCAGATGATTTAAAAAGAATGGAATATACTCCCCATCAGCTTTATAATTTCCATCCCGGTTCTCATACGGGTCAGGGCGCAGAGGTCGGAATTGACCTTATAGCCGAGGCGCTTAACAAGGTGCTTTTTCCTGAAATGACTACCACTGTTTTGCTTGAAACCATGGCAGGCAAGGGAACGGAGATTGGCAGAAGCTTTGAGGAACTTCGTGCAATTATTGATAAGGTGGAGCTTGATGATAAAGTTGGCGTTTGCCTTGATACGTGCCACGTAAATGATGCCGGCTATGATGTTGTTAATAATCTTGACGGTGTTTTGGAAGAATTTGATAAGGTAATCGGTCTTGACAGGCTCAAGGCAATACATCTCAATGATTCTAAAAATCCGCTTGGCGCTCATAAGGACAGGCACGAGAAAATCGGCGAGGGCTATATCGGCAAGGAAGCTATGGAAAAAATTATTAATCATCCAAGCCTTAAAAACCTTCCGTTTTATCTTGAAACGCCGAATGATATTGACGGCTATGCTAAAGAAATTGTACTTTTAAGGTCTTTATATAAAGGATAAGAGAAAGTAAAGAGAGGTAAAATTATGAGTATTGAAAAAAGATTTTTTGGAAAGCTTGACGGCAAGGGCGATGTTGATATTTATAAAATCACTAATAAAAACGGCGCATTTGTTGAGCTTATGACTCTCGGCGCAGGTATTCATTCTGTTAATGTACCTGACAAAAACGGCAAGCTCGGCGACGTTGTTTTGGGCTTTGACGATCTTAATAATTATCTTAATCCCGACCTCGGATATCAGGGTCTTATAGTCGGCAGATATGCTAACAGAATACGTGACGCCAAGTTTTCTATTGACGGTGTGGAGTATAACACTCCTAAAAATCAAGGCACTTGGACTCTCCACTCAGGCGGCCGTTTCAGTTTTAATATTTGGGAGGTTAAGGAAATAGGCGACGATTTTGTTATGTTTTCTTTCTTTTCACCTGATATGCAGGATGGCTTTCCCGGTAATTTTACTATGACCGTTAAATACTCCTTTGACGACAGCAATACTCTTAAAATCGAATATTCTGTTTTGTCCGATAAAAAGACGGTTGCAAATCCAACAAATCACGCATATTTCAATCTTTCTGCCGACAGTTCAAAAACTATTGAGGACGAATATTTGCAGGTCAATGCCGATAAGTTCACGGAAACCGACGATACTCAGCTTCCTACGGGTGAGCTTGGTTTGGTTGAGGGTACTATGATGGATTTTAGAACCTTGCATAAAATCGGTGATAAGATTGATGAACCTTTCAGGGCGATTATTGAGGGCATCGGCTATGATAATAACTACTGCCTTTATGATAAAAAAATCGGCGAGCTTACGCAGGCGGCTGTGCTTTATGATGAGGCATCAGGCAGGCAGATGCAGGTTTATACCGACCTTGTGGGTATTCAGGTTTATTGCGGCGGCTGGCTTGCAAAAGACGGCAATCCGGGAAAGGGCAATTCTAAAGTATCTTTCCGCCGTGGCGTTGCACTTGAAACTCAGTTCTATCCGGATTCTGTTAATCATTCCAATTTCCCCTTTAAGTTTGTTGAGCCAAACGAGGAATTTAAGACAACGACTGAATTTAGATTTTCGGTGAAATAATTTAAAGAATATAGTAAAAAGCGGACAGTTCACAACGAACTGTCCGCTTTACTATGCTGTCATTTAATATGTTTTAGTAGATAGACCTAACTTTAATAACGCCATTGATAGCTGTTATATCGTCAAGCACCTTTTGAGCAGGGGTTTCGTCAACATCGATAATTGAGTAAGCTGTTTCACCTCTGTTTTTATCCTCAAATGATGCAATGTTAATTCCGTCACGGCTGATTGTATCTGTAATTGTCGCAATCATATTCGGCTGATTCTTATGAATAACAGTAATTCTTGAAACACCCGATTTTGCCATAGAAACAGCAGGGAGGTTTACCGAATTTTTAATGTTGCCGTTTTCAAGGTAATCAATAAGCTCGTCGGCACCCATTGAAGCGCAGTTTTCTTCGCTTTCAGGCGTGCTTGCGCCAAGGTGAGGCATAGCAATAACTCCGTCAATGCCGATAACGTCAGCTGATGGGAAATCCGTAACATATGCCGCCATTTTTCCTTCTTCAAGAGCGTCAACTATTGCCTGCGAATCGGCAAGGTCGCCACGTGCAAAGTTGAGAATTCTGACTGTGTTTTTCATCTTGTCAATAGACTCTGTGCAAATCATTTTTCTTGTATCATCTGTAAGCGGTACGTGAAGGGTGATATAATCAGCAGCAGGAAAAATTTCGTCAAGATTGTTGTTGAGTGTAATCCCTGCTTTAAGAGTAGCGCCTGCCGGTAAGAATGGGTCATAACCGATAACGTTCATACCAAGGTCAACTGCGGCTTCGGCAACAAGGCGACCGATAGCTCCAAGACCAATTACTGCAAGCGTTTTACCCTTGATTTCAGGACCTGCAAATGCACTCTTTCCCTTTTCGACTGTTTTGCCTACGTTGTCGCCCTCGTCTTTAATGGTTTTGCACCAATCGATAGCTTTAGTTACCTTGCGGCTTGAAAGAAGCAAACCACAAATTACAAGCTCCTTAACGGCGTTTGCATTAGCGCCCGGAGTATTAAATACTGCAATGCCGAGTTCTGTGCATTTTGAAATAGGAATGTTGTTTACGCCTGCGCCTGCTCTTGCGATTGCGAGAAGCGATGACGGCATTTCCATATCGTGCATAGCCGCACTTCTTACCATAATTGCATCAGGTGACTGCGCATCGTCGTCAATTGTGTATTTAGCCCTGTCGAATTTTGATAAACCTACATTAGAAATTTTATTGAGAGTTTTAACAGTAAACATTATTTGTTTTCCTCCTCAAACTTAGCCATAAATTCAACGAGCTTTTCAACACCCTCAATAGGCATTGCATTGTAGATAGAAGCTCTCATACCGCCGACTGTTCTGTGGCCCTTAAGGTTTACAAAGCCGTTTGTTTCAGCCTCGGCGATAAATTTCTTCTCGAGCTCGTCATTACCGATAACGAAAGGCACGTTCATAAGCGAACGGTCCTCAGCAACAACAGTGCCTTTGAATAATTTAGAATTGTCAAGGAAATTGTAAAGAATAGCGGCTTTCTTTTCGTTTCTTTCTTTCATCTTTTCAAGACCGCCGATATCGTTCTTAATCCATTCAAGAACAAGCTTGCAAATATAAATAGTCCAACAAGGTGGGGTATTATAGAGTGAATCTGCGTCAGCCTGAACCTTGTAGTTCATCATAACAGGGGTGATATCCCTTGCGTTTCCTAAAAGGTCCTCACGAATAATTGCCACAACAAGACCTGCCGGAGCAACGTTCTTTTGAGCACCGAAATAAACCATACCGAATTTGCTGATATCAAGCGGTTCGGAAAGTGCACATGAGGATACGTCTGCAATAAGCACTTTGTTGCCTACAGGAGGAAGCTCTTTGTAAACAGTACCGTAAATGGTATTGTTCATACAAATATATACATAGTCTGCATCCTCACGGAAATCCTCAGGCTTTGTTTTTGGAATATATGTAAATGTTTTATCGGCAGATGAAGCTGCGGCAACAACGTCACCGTATTTTTGAGCTTCGGCAAATGCTTTTTTAGCCCATTGACCTGTGATGATATAATCGGCCTTGCCGCTGCCATTCATAAAATTGAGCGGAATAGCCGAAAACTGAGCAGACGCACCGCCCTGAAGGAATAATACCTTGTAATTGTCAGGCACATTGTAAAGCTCACGCATAAGAGCCTCTGCGTCTTTAATAATCTTGTCAAATACTTTTGAGCGGTGGCTCATCTCCATAACAGACTGACCGCTGCCCTGATAATCGAGCATCTCGTCTGCCGCTTGTTTTAACACCTTTTCAGGAAGTGTTGACGGACCCGCACTGAAATTGTAAACTCTTGCCATAGTTGATTTCCTCTCTTATATAAAAAATTTGATTTCTTTTAAAATCTGTATCACCTATTATACTATTGTTTAACTTTTTGTCAATGATTGATTTAAAAATTCGTGATAATATACAACAGATTGACAATTATATAACAATATTGTTAAACATTGTGGAAATATCAGATAAAAATAGCAATAAATATGACAATTTAAAGCATTTGTATATATCTATGCCTTTTTACACATATCCTTATTGAAAAATTATATGAATTATGATAAAATACATTTGTATAGTTGTATAGTTTTTTTGCGTAATCAGCAACGCTGTTATGCTTGAGGCAAAATAATACAACGAGAGGGGTAAAATTTATGAAAAAATCGGAGGTATATCTTCCGTCCAATGACGGCAAAAATCAACTTCATACTGTAATTTGGGAGCCTGATACGGAATATCCGAGGGCAATTTTGCAAATTGTTCACGGAATGTGCGAATATGTTGACAGGTATGATGATTTCGCAAATTATTTGACTCAAAACGGCTTTGCAGTTATCGGCAACGACCATTTGGGGCACGGTAAAAGCGTTAAAAGAAATGATGATTTAGGCTTTTTTGCGTCAAATGACGGTGACAAAGTTGTTATCGAGGATTTGCACGCCGTTATGCTTTTTGCCAAGGATAAGTGGCTCGGCGTACCGCTTTTTATGCTCGGTCACAGTATGGGCTCGTTTTTCACAAGGGTATTTTTGACTAAATACAGCGTTGAACTTGACGGCGCAGTCGTAATGGGCACGGGTTTTATTCCCGATTCTGCCGCTAAAATAGGTATGATGCTTTCGTCGCTGATATGCAAGACTAAGGGTGAAAGATACCAAAGCAAGCTTCTTGAAAGCTTGACCTTAGGCTCAAATAATAAAGCGTTTGCGCCTAACAGAACTCCGGACGATTGGCTTTCAAGGGACGAAAAGGCAGTTGACAAATATGTAAACGATAAGCTTTGCGGTTTTACCTTTACGGCAAAGGCTTATAACGATTTCTTTAAAATTATCCATTCAATTGCGATTAATAAAAATTGCGAAGGAATTTCTAAAGAACTTCCTGTTTTGATAACGTCGGGAGAGGTTGACCCTGTTGGCGGGAAAAAAGCTTGCGAGAAGCTTTTGTTTAAATATGAGTCGGCTAAAATTACGGATACAAGCATTAAGCTTTATCCTAATGACCGCCACGAAATACTCAATGAGCTTGACAAAGAAGACGTATATAAAGATATAGCGGATTGGTTAATAAGTAAAATATAATTATTGTTAAATTTACTCTTGACTTTTTATTATACATATTATATAATCTTTACACCGCATATTATGGGCAGGCAAGAGATACGCAGTATCCGCCTATTATAGCGAGACTTGAAAAGGAGATAAAAGACTATGTACGCTGTTATTGTTACAGGCGGTAAGCAGTACAAGGTTAGCGAGGGCGATGTTCTTTATATCGAAAAGCTTGATGCTCAGGCTGAAGAGAATGTAACATTCGACACAGTTCTTGCAATCGGTGCAGACGACAGCTTTAAGGCTGGTAAGGATTGCGCTAAGGCTACTGTTGACGCTAAAGTTCTTAAGAATGGCAAGGGTAAGAAGATTACTGTATTTACTTACAAGCCAAAGAAGGACGAAAAACGCAAGAAGGGTCATCGTCAGCCATACACAAAGGTTGAGATTACCAAGATTAATGCGTAATGATTAATGTTGAATTTTTCAGCGGAATTAATGGTTTGTGCGGCTTTGAAGCAACGGGGCATTCAATGAGTGCCGACTCGGGAGAAGACATTATTTGTGCTTTTGTTTCAAGTGCTTGCTTAATGGCGGCAAATACCGTGACTGAAATTATCGGTCTTGATTGCGACGCTCAGTCGGATGACGGATACTTAAAATTGATGATTCTCGAAAATTCCGCAAAAGCTCAGGATGTGCTTAAAGGCTTGAGGCTTCATTTAACTGAACTTGCCAAGCAGTATCCTGAAAACATAAAAGTGATTTATCGGAGGTGTAATAATGCTTAAATTAGATTTACAGCTTTTCGCTCATAAGAAAGGTATGGGTTCTACAAAGAACGGCAGAGATTCAGAGTCTAAGCGTCTTGGCGCTAAGAGAGCTGACGGCCAGTTTGTTCTTGCAGGCAATATCCTTTACCGTCAGAGAGGAACACACATTCATCCGGGCAACAACGTTGGTATCGGTAAGGACGACACTCTTTTCGCTCTTGTTGACGGCACCGTTAAGTTTGAAAGAATGGGTAAGGACAGAAAGATGGTTTCTGTTTATCCTGTTGAGCAGTAATTTAAGATTTATAAAATGTTATCCCACGGAAAATTCCGTGGGATTTTTTTATTGCGCTTATTTAGTTACATACATTTTATTTTAAAAAAAAATATGCCCCCCCAAAAAAGGAGGACATATAATTTTAATGAGATTACAACATTTCGGCAAGACTATCTGAAAATTCTGTTGGATTTTCAAGGTTGAGACCGGCAATAAGTCTTGCTGATGAATAAAGAAGCTTTGTATATTTCTTGAGCGTATCGTCATCTGCGTTCTTAAGCTTTTCTACAATCGGATGGTCTGCATTAATCTCAAGAACAAGCTGTGCCTTAACGCCCTGATTAGCGCCGGGCATAGAATTTAACACCTTTTCCATTTCGAGCGAAACATAGCCTTCTGCCGAAAGGCAAACAGGGTGTGAGCCGAGTTTGTTTGTGAGCTTAACTGCCGTTACCTTGCCATCAAGTGCTTCTTTCATTT
>DAVZKM010000079.1:0-8089 GCA_052272245.1 Eubacterium sp. | reverse complement strand
CCGTCGACCTCTAGCGTGACAGGCTAGCGTTCTAACCAACTGAACTACCGGGCCATTGCGAAATGTATTATATAGTATATTGCAGTTAATGTCAAGATTATTTTTTGATATTTTTACTTTTTTATTTCAGCAAAAATTATGGGTAAGGAAAATTCCTTACCCATAACATACTATTTTATAAACAGCTTATCTTTTTCATATTCCCAAACACAAAGCCATCCGCTTGGAATACGTGCCCAAAGATTTCCCGTTGAAATAAGCTTTGTTTCAAGAATTGAAACGGCGGTTCCCGCTTTAAGATATGCAGCATCATCTTTTTTCTTTGACGTTGCTGATTTTTTTGCATTTTTAGTTATTTCTTTAACCTTTTTCCTTCCTGTTTTAGCCCCGGCGCCTTTATAAATTCCACGAACATTTGTAAGTGAATAGTCACCGAGCACAATATCCGGAGGATTTGAAAGCACTCTTGTGCTTTTGGGACGAAGAACTCCGTAAAGTGCATAATAGGTATGCTTTACCTTTTGCATTTCTTTTTTATTCCAATTAGAATCGTAAGAATAAAATGTATTAGTATCCCCCTCCCCTGTTGCAATTGCAATATGGCCGTAATTATTTTTGGCTGAAATATCTCCGTTCCAAACAACTACATCGCCCTTTTTCGGAATGAATGAGGGTGTATTTTTTATTTTGGTAAAATTTGCGGTCATGGTCGGATGTGAAGAAAAATCAAGCCAATAATCCTTTGCATTTCCCCATGCACCTGCACGTATACCGAAAACATTATAAAGATAGAGCTTAACAAGGTCGACACATTGCACTCCCGCAACGCCGTCGTAATCAACCGCCTTACCGATATATCTTTCAACAAAAGAATCAAACGTCATTGCCGCACCTCTTTTCCAAATTCATTACTGCAGAAACGCCTGCCGAAACAGCCGCAACGCCAAGACCGATAAGCGCCGATTTAAGCACCTGCTTTGACGCAGAAAAATCAATCGCCACAATATTAATTGCCGCATAGCCAATAACAGTTTGGATAAACGTTCTTAAAGCTCTGTTTAATGTTTGTTTAGTGATTTTCATAGTTTTTTGCCTCCCTTTCCAAATCGTCTATTCTATGATTTATTACCTTAATTTGTTCCTCAATAACGGGCATACGGCTCGCAAAATTATTATGCTTATCAACCTTTTTTTCAAGCTGTTCAAGACGAAAAGAGGTAAGCTTAGACGAGGTTAAAATACCGCCGAATGTGCCTATGACCGTGCCGAGCATTGAAACTAAGGAAATCAAAATATCCTTGCTGATAAAAATTATCCTTTCTTTATATTATATTTGGGTGGACTTCGGGTGGCACAGGATATACCTGTTAATTTATCAATATTATACGATTTTTCAGTCTTCGCAAGTGACAGTACAAAAAAATTCTCTTTTTAAAAATAATTTTGCGATATACGTTTTATACGCATATTTATTCGTTTTTATGTATATTTATAACAATTTAGCTATAACTATTGACATTACAAAATCACTGTGTATAATAGATAACAATAGAAAATAATAAACGGAGATAATGTATAAAAATGAAACGAATATTCATTGACGGTAAAGACGGAACAACAGGTCTTAAAATTTATCAAAGATTTGAAAGCAGAAATGATATTGAACTTTTACTCATTGACCCCGAAAAGAGAAAAGATGCAAAAGAGCGAGCAAAAATGATAAACGAAAGTGATATCACTTTTCTTTGCCTTCCCGATGCGGCATCAATTGAGGCAGTTTCGCTTGTTCAAAATGACAAAGTGAAAATAATTGACACCTCAACGGCTCACAGAACGCTTGACAACTGGGCTTACGGCTTTGCCGAGCTTTCAAAGGAGTTTAGAGAAAAAATTGAGCAAAGCAATCGAATTGCCGTTCCGGGCTGTTATGCAAGCGGATTTAATTCTATAGTTTATCCACTTGTAAAAAGCGGGTTTATTTCAAACGACTATGACATTGTTTGCTTTGCAATGAGCGGCTACACAGGCGCAGGCAAAAAGGGCATTGCGCAATATGAGGATAAAAGCAGAGATAAGGAGCTTGACTCGCCGAGGGTTTATGCGCTTACGCAGCAGCACAAGCATCTTAAGGAAATGAAGGCAATTTCAAATCTTTCAAAAGAGCCTATTTTCACACCTATTATTTGTGACTATCCGCAGGGCATGCTTGTAAACATTCCCCTTTATACGGACAAAATGAGTAAAAAATATACTAAAGAGGATATTTATGAAATGTTTGCCGAGCATTACGACGGCAGCGATATTGTCAAGGTCAGACCTCTCGGTTACAGCAAGAATATGATTGGTTCAAATAATTTTGCAAACCGTGACGATATGGAAATTGAAATTAACGGAAATGATGACAGAATTATCATCACTTCCCGATTCGACAATTTGGGCAAGGGCGCTTCAGGCGCAGCTATACAATGCCTTAACATTGCAATGGGAATTGATGAAAAAACAGGCCTTAATATAGGAGAATAAGAATTATGAAATATGTTGACGGCGGAATATGTGCAGCAAAGGGCTTCAAGGCAAGCGGCATATATTGCGGAATAAAAAAGCCTAATGTTGAAAACTTTGACCCAGACATTAAGCATAAAAACGACATTTGCCTTTTTACAAGTGACGTGCTTTGCAATGCGGCGGCAGTTTATACTCAAAACAAGGTTAAAGGCGCACCTATCCTTGTAACAAAAGCGAACTTGGAAAAAAGCGGAAACAAAGCAATTGCAGTTATTGCTAACTCAAAAAATGCCAATACCTGCAATGCAGACGGTGTTGAAAAGGCGGACAAAATGTGTGAGCTTGTGGCAAACGAGCTCAACATTCCCAAGGAGCAGGTTATTGTTGCTTCAACGGGTGTTATAGGTCAGGTGCTTCCGATTGAGCCGATTGAAAAAGCAGTTCCTATTCTTGTCGAAGAGCTTGACTACGGCAAGAACGAAGAAGCTTCAACCGCTATTATGACAACTGATACAATCAAAAAAGAATATGCTGTTGAATTTGAAATCGACGGTGTTAAATGTACGCTCGGCGGTATGGCTAAAGGCTCGGGTATGATTCATCCAAATATGGCAACAACGCTCAACTTTATTACAAGTGACTGTGCTGTTTCATCCAATATGCTTCAAAAGGCACTTAGCGAAATAGTTAAGGTTACATACAATTGCCTTTCGGTTGACGGCGATACCTCAACCAACGATATGGTAAGCCTTATGGCGAACGGACTTTCAGGGAATGAGGAAATCACCTGTGAGGGCGAAGAATTTGACACGTTTAAAAATGCACTTTACGAAGTTATGGCAAATCTCACAAGAATGCTTGCAAAGGACGGCGAAGGCGCAAGCAAGCTTCTTGAATGTATTTGCGACGGTGCTCCTGACAAAGATACGGCAATTACTGTTGCAAAAAGTGTTGTTTGCTCTTCTCTTTTTAAAGCCGCAATGTTCGGCGAAGATGCTAACTGGGGACGTGTGCTTTGCGCAATCGGATATGCCGACGCAGAATTTGACATTAACAAGGTTGACGTTGATTTAAGAAGCGAATACGGCACGCTCGAGGTTTGCAAGAGCGGCTCCGGCATTGAGTTCAGCGAAGAAAAAGCGGCAAAGGTTCTTTCAAGCGACGAAATTTATATCGACATTAATCTTAATCAGGGTAACGAAAACGCAACTGCTTGGGGTTGTGATTTGACTTATGATTATGTAAAGATTAACGGAGATTATCGTACTTGATAAACGTTATTAAAACAGTAGTGCTATCAAGTCAAATCACACTATCAAGTCAAATCACAACACAATCGGGCAAACAATGCTCGCCCCTACGAAATTAAGAATAAGGATTACATACTATGGATAACAACATTAACAATGCGCAGAAAGCGGAGATAATTGCTCACGCCCTGCCGCACATTCAAAAATACAGAAAGAAAACAGTAGTTGTTAAATACGGCGGAAACGCTATGATTAACGATGAACTTAAAGAGGCCGTTATGCGTGACCTTGTGCTTTTGACAACTGTCGGAATTAAAGTTGTACTTGTTCACGGCGGCGGCCCTGCAATTAACAGAACACTCGAGAAAATGCAGATTGAAAGCAAATTTGAAAACGGGCTCAGAGTCACCGACAAGGATACGGTTGACGTTGTTCAAATGGTGCTTGCGGGAAAGGTTAATAAAGACCTTGTTTGCCAAATCGGCAATATGGGCGGTCACGCAATCGGCCTTTCAGGTATGGATGGAAATATGATTAAGTGCAAAGCGCTTGATGACAGTCACGGCTTTGTAGGTGAAATTCAAGAGGTAAACACCGAAGTTATCGAAGAAGTGCTCAACCACAATTTTATTCCTGTTATTTCAACAATCGGATATGATGAAAAAGGCAACTGCTACAACATTAATGCAGATACTGCTGCAGCGGCTGTTGCAGGTGCACTTAAGGCGGAGGCTCTTGTTTCAATGACTGATATAGTCGGCCTTTTAAGAGATAAGGATGACGATTCAACCCTTATTCACAGAGTATATATTTCAGACACACCTGCGCTTATTGCCGAGGGAATAATCAGCGGCGGAATGATACCGAAGATTGATTCAATGACCCAAGCGCTCAGAGAAGGCGTAAAAAAAGCATTTATTATCGACGGACGTGTTCCCCACTCTATTCTTATGGAACTTCTTACCGATGAAGGTATGGGAACAATGTTTAGAAGCAGATAAAGAGGTACAATATGGAAACTAAAGAATTAGACAATGATTACGTTGCTCACGCTTACGGCAGATTTAATGTTACATTAAACAATGGCAAAGGCTCAACAATAAGCGACGACAACGGAAAGCAATACATAGATTTTGGTTCCGGAATAGGAGTAACGGCGTTCGGAATTTGCGATGACGAATGGAAAGCGGCGGTTGAAATGCAGCTTGACAAAATGCAGCACGTCAGCAATCTTTACTATACAGAGCCTTGTGCAAGGCTTGCAAAAATGCTTTGCGACAAAACAGGTATGAAAAAAGTATTTTTCGGCAATTCGGGAGCAGAAGCAAACGAATGTGCAATCAAATTTGCAAGGAAATATTCATACGACAAGTACGGCGAGGGCAGAAGCGAGATTATCACACTTGTAAACTCTTTCCACGGCAGAACGATAACAACGCTTGCGGCTACGGGACAGGATAGTTTTCATACCGTATTCGGTCCGTTCACACCCGGTTTTAAATACTGCCCTGCAAATGACATTGAAAAGCTTAACGAAATGGCTGCTGATGATGTTTGCGCAATTATGTTTGAGTGCATTCAAGGCGAAGGCGGTGTAAATAATCTTGACTATAGCTTTGTAAAAGCCATTGAAAAGCTTGCAAAAGAAAAGGATATACTTATGGTTGTTGACGAAGTGCAGACGGGCAACGGCAGAACAGGCAGATATTTTGCTTACGAAAACTTTGACATTAAGCCTGATATTGTTTCAACGGCAAAAGGACTTGCAGGCGGGCTTCCCATGGGTGCTGTTCTTTTCGGCGAAAAGCTAAAAGACACCGTCACTCCAGGCTCTCACGGCTCAACTTTCGGCGGCAATCCCGTTTGTGCGGCAGGTGCAATTTCAATTGTATCAAGAATTGATGACGAATTTTTAAAATCAGTCAGAGAAAAAAGCGAATATATCAAAAACTTTTTAATGAATATTAAAGGCGTTAAATCCGTATCGGGTATGGGTCTTATGCTCGGCGTTGAAACCGAAAAGGATGCTAAGCAGGTTGCAAGCGAATGCCTTGAAAACGGACTTCTCGTATTAACGGCTAAAACAAAAATAAGGCTTCTTCCGGCTCTTAACATAAGCTATCCTGAGCTTGACAGAGGTTTAAAAATATTGAAAGAGGTAATTGAAAAATGAAACATTTATTAAAGCTTAAAGATTTAGACCAGCATGAGATATTAGACATTTTAAATCTTGCAGACCAACTCAAATATGAAACAAAACACGGAATTGAACATCATCACCTTAAGGGCAAGACACTCGGTATGATTTTCCAAAAAAGTTCTACAAGAACAAGAGTAAGCTTTGAAACAGGTATGTATCAGCTTGGCGGACAGGCACTTTTCCTTTCAAACAGGGACTTACAAATCGGCAGAGGCGAACCTGTTGAAGATACAGCAAGAGTTCTTTCTCGTTACCTTGACGGCATTATGATAAGAACTTTTGAGCAAAAAGAGGTTGAGGACCTTGCAAAATACGGCTCAATTCCAATCATCAACGGCTTGACTGACTATTGCCATCCTTGCCAGGTGCTTGCAGACCTTATGACAATTCGTGAATATAAAAAAAGCTTTGACGGACTTAAATTTTGCTTTATAGGCGACGGCAACAATATGGCAAACAGCCTTATTGTGGGTGCAATCACAATGGGTATGAGCTGTGCCATTGCCTGCCCTGACGAATACAAGCCGGACGCTGAAATTATAAAATGGGCTGAGGAAAACGGCAACTTTATGTGTTCAAGCAACATTTTAGAATGTGCAAAAGACGCAGACATTCTTTACACCGACGTTTGGGCTTCAATGGGTCAAGAAGAAGAAAAGGCCGAAAGAGAAAAGATATTTAAGAATTACCAAATTAATGATGAGGTTATGGAAGTTGCCAAGGACGATGCCATGGTGCTTCACTGCCTTCCTGCTCACAGAGAAGAGGAAATCACAGCTAAGGTATTTGAAGAACACGCAAACGAAATCTTTGACGAAGCAGAAAACAGACTTCACGCTCAAAAGGCAGTTCTCGTTAAATTGTTAGGATAATAGCTTTATTGACAGTCTGCGGGCGACCGATAGTCGCCCCTACGGTTTGATATATAGAAAAATGAGCGTTAGAACATAAATATACAGGAAGAAAATATGGAAGAAAACAAGATTTATATATGCCTTGCAAACGGTGATGTTTTTGAAGGAAAAAGATTCGGCGCTAACGGCGAAGTAACCGGTGAGCTTGTATTTACCACAGGTATGGGCGGATATATCGAAACGCTTACAGACCCGAGTTACTTTGGTCAAATTGTTATGCAAACCTTTCCTCTTATCGGCAACTACGGCTTTATTGACGAGGACAAGGAAAGCGAAAAATCCTACGTTTCGGCTTACATAGTACGTGAGTGGTGCGAAGAGCCGTCAAACTTCAGGTGTGAAAAAACGCTTGACGATTACCTTAAAGAAAACAATATCATCGGAGTGTACGGCGTTGACACAAGAGAAATAACTAAAACCATCAGAGAAGTAGGTGTTATGAACGCTACTATCACCTCAAACCCTGCAACTGTTGATTATAGCAAATTAAAAGCATATGAGATTAAGGACGCAGTTAAAAGCGTATCCTGCAAAAAACCATATATGAGTGCGTCAGATGAGCACAAATACAATGTGGTTTTAATCGACTACGGCACAAAGAAAAACATTATAAGAGAACTTAACAAGAGGGGCTGCAACGTTGCCGTTATGCCTTATAACACAAAGGCTGACGACATTTTATCATTAAACCCTGACGGAATTATGCTTTCAAACGGTCCCGGCGACCCCAAGGAAAACGTTGAAGCAATTGAGCAACTTAAAAAGCTTGTCGGAAAAGTTCCTATTTTTGCAATATGCCTCGGTCATCAGCTTTTGGCACTCAGCCAGGGCGGTGACACAACCAAGTTAAAATACGGTCACAGAGGCGTAAACCAACCCGTAAAAAATCTTGAAACAGGCAGAACATACATTTCCTCACAAAACCATGGCTATGCCGTTGTCAATGAAGAGATTGAAAAGGTTGGGGCTAAAGTAAGCTACATTAATGCAAATGACGGCACGTGCGAAGGTGTTGATTATCCCGATAAAAAAGCTTTTTCGGTGCAGTTCCACCCCGAAGCTTGCTCAGGTCCGCACGACACAAGATTTATATTTGACAAATTTATTGAAATGATGGGAGGTAACAAATAATGCCTCTTAATAAAGACATAAAAAAGGTACTTGTTATCGGCTCAGGTCCTATTGTTATAGACTACCGTATGCGCTGATGGCTTGCATCA
>DAVZKM010000078.1:0-8139 GCA_052272245.1 Eubacterium sp. | reverse complement strand
TGCTGTTGCATTTGTTCTTAACAGGAAAATTACATTTCATGCAGACGCAAACCCGATTGTATCAACAATATTATATATAATTATGGTTATATTTACAATTTGGGCTAAAGGTATTATCGGACCGTGGCTTTCAAACTTTACAAACAGTTTTCTTCCTGTTGCACTTGCTCCTACCGTGGCAACTCTTTTGGGTATGGCTGTTCCTATGATTTGGACTTATCCGTGCAATCGATTTATTATTCACAGAAAGAAAAAGGCAACAGTCAAGGAAGAAAAAAGCGAGAATGAATAAGATTGACAAAATCGAAAAACAAAGTATAATATTATTTAAGGCAAGGGCGCTGATTAATCCCCTTGCCTTTGTTATTTTAGTTTAAGGTATTATAAGAAATTATGAGTGAAATAATTTATTCAACAGGTATTGACATAGGCACAACCACAACTCACTTAATTGTAAGCAGACTTTATGTAAGCGTTAAGGAAGGCTTCGGATGTGCACCAAAGGTTGAAATAGACAAAAAAGAAATAATTTATATGTCAAAAATATATTTCACACCGCTTGAAACAAATGGCATAATCAGTTCAAAGGGCATAAGGGAAATAATTGACAAAGAATATACAAATGCCGATATTTCACCAAAAATGCTTAAAAGCGGAGCCGTAATAATTACGGGCGAAAGTGCGAAGAAAAGAAATGCAAAAAATCTTTTGTTTGAAATATCAAAATATGCCGGAGATTTTATTGTTGCCGAGGCAGGAGGAGAAAGTGAAAGCATACTTGCAGGCAAGGGCATCGGCGCTCAAAGTCTGTCTAAAAATGAACTTTCAACTGTTTGCAGTATTGACATAGGCGGCGGTACAACCAATATTGCGGTTTTTGACTGCGGCGAGGTCAAAGCGGCAAGCTGTATAGACGTCGGCGGTCGATTAATAAAAGTAAAAAAAGAAAGCGACAAAATCATCATTGACGATATATCGGAAAGTATTTTGCGGCTATTAAAAGAAAACGGCATTAAAATTAATAAGGGCGAAACATTAACCGATGAATTAAAGGATAAAATAATAAATGCACTGTGGAGAAAACTGCTTAAAGAGCTGAATAGGCTGCCAAGGGCTGACCGGTATATTTTTTCAGGCGGCGTCGGTGAGTGCATTGAAAACAGCTACACTGACTTTGAATTTAATGATTTGGGTGTGCTTCTTGCAAGAAAAATTGAAGAAAGCTGTTTTTATAAAAGCAAAAATTGCCAAAAGGCTGAAAATTCAATCAGAGCGACAGTAATCGGCGCAGGCAATTTTTCTTTTGAAATATCAGGAAGCACAATTTCACATTTCGGCTGCGAGCTTCCAATCAGAAATATTCCCTGCATAAAAATAAATGTAAAAAACTGTGACGATATTAAGAATTGCACCGATAATTTATCGGCTAAAATACGCAAATTAAATTTAAACAAAAGCGTTGCAATTGCCTTTGAAGGATACAACACCATAACCTTTGACGATATGATGAATTTAAGCCAAAAAATAGCAAATGGGTGTATTGATTTAATAAAGCGAAATTTGCCGATTATCGTGCTTATTGACAAGGATATCGGAAAAGCTATGGGAATTTGTTTAAAAAAAGCTTTGCCAAAGGGCTATCCCCTGCTTGCGATTGACTGCGTAAACGCAGATGACGGAGATTATCTTGACATCGGCGAAAGCGTTGGCGGCGGTAAAGCCGTGCCTGTTGCAATAAAAAAATTAGTTTTTGCTGTTTAAGGAGAGAATATGGAATTAAAAACTATGCTCTACGGAGAAACATACTCCTTTAAAAATATAAAAGAGGTTTTAGCCAAGGCGAATGAGAAAAAGAGCGGCGATACTCTTGCAGGACTCGGTGCTCAAAGTGACCTTGAAAGAGTTGCGGCAAAGGTTGTTTTGGCTGATTTGACCGTCAAGGATATTACGGAAAATCCTGTTGTTGACTATGAAAAGGACAGCGTAACAAGAATTATACTTGACGATTTAGACAAGGAAATTTATGAAACCGTAAAAGGACTTACCATAGGTGACTTAAGGGAATACATACTTGACAGCAGCACAACATCTAATGAACTTTTGCACCTGAGCAAAGGGCTTAGCAGTGAGGTAATTGCTGCTGTTTGCAAGCTTATGAGCAATCTTGATTTAATGTATGTTTCCTCACGCTTTGAAATTACCGCCCATTGCAACACAACAATCGGCAAAAGCGGCACATTTTCATCTCGCCTTCAACCTAACCATCCGACAGACAGTGTTAAAGGTGTAACATCCTCACTATTAGAAGGACTGAGCTACGGCGTCGGCGACGCTGTGCTTGGATTAAATCCTGCCGTCGACACCTTGGAAAGCACAAGCAATATATTAAATCTATTCAACGACGTTAAAACAAGGCTTGAAATTCCCACTCAAATTTGCGTTCTATCCCACATAACAACGCAGATGAAAGCGCTTGAAAACGGTGTTGCGATGGACTTATGTTTTCAGTCTATTGCGGGAAGCGAAGTCAGCCTTAACTCCTTTGGAGTAACAACGGATATGCTTAAAGAGGCTAACAATATGATGAAAGAATTATCAACCGCAGAGGGTCCGAATTATATGTATTTTGAAACGGGTCAAGGGTCGGAACTTTCATCAAACGGTCATAACGGTGCAGACCAGCAGACTATGGAGGCAAGATGCTACGGACTTGCAAGGCACTATAAACCTTTTTTGGTAAATACAGTTGTAGGATTCATAGGTCCTGAATATATTTATGACACTAAAGAACTGATACGTGCGGCTCTTGAAGACAATTTTTGCGGTCTTATGCACGGCTTACCTATGGGGTGCGACATTTGCTACACCAATCATATGAAAGCCGACCAAAACGACGTTGACTCGCTTCTTGTTATGCTTGCATCAAGCGGCTGCAGATATGTTATGGGAGTTCCCGAGGGGGATGACATAATGCTGATGTATCAATCGACAGGCTTTCACGATATCGCAACGGTAAGGGAAATGCTATGCAAAAGGCCTATAAGAGAATTTGAATTATGGCTTGAAAAATACGGAATAATGGAAAACGGAAAGCTTACAGAGCGTGCCGGCGACCCTACATTATTCCTATAAGGCGGTGAAAAAATGGAAAAAGTTAAAGATATTACCGAAATTCCTATACACGATTTACTTTTAAGCAAAACGGCAGACGAAAGAGCTATGAAAAAGCTAAAAAATTTTACCGATGCAAGAATAGGAATAGGACGAACAGGCACAAGATATAAAACTCTCCCCTATTTACGCTTCAGAGCCGACCATGCCGCTGCTAATGACGCAGTTATGCTTGAAGTAAGCGAAGACGTGATAAAATCGCTCGGACTTTTTGAAATAAGAACAAAATGCGAAAACAAATACGATATGCTCACCCGTCCCGATTGGGGCAGAATTATTACGAAAAAGTACAAAAAGCTACTGCTTGAAAAATGTAAAAAAAACATTGACGTTCAAATATACTGCGGCGATGGTCTTTCTGCCCCGTCAATCAAGGCAAATGTAGAAGATTTAATCAAAATTATCGAACTGAGCCTTGAGGGCACCGAAATAAGCATAGGTACTCCGTTTTTTGTGAGATATTGCAGAGTAAACACCGCAAGAGAAATTGCACCGCTTTTAAATGCAAAGGTTACGTGTGTACTTATCGGAGAACGACCGGGACTGTCAAACGGTGAAAGTATGTCAGCCTATATCGCATATAATGCAAGAGCTGATATGAGCGAGTCAGACTACACGGTAGTTTCAAACATAAGCAAAAAAGGAATGCACCCGACAGAAGCAGGTGCATACATAGCAGAACTTATTCAAAAAATGCTTGAGCAAAAAACAAGCGGTTTGAATTTAAAAATATGAAAAAACAAACAGTTAATGTTAAATTAAATTAATATGAACAGTTTATTATTTGATTTTATTAACAATTATCATAACTATTCCGAGAATTACAAGGATAACGCCGGTTACTCTGTTAAGTGTTTCCGGTTTTGCTTTATTTGCAAGAAATGCTGCAATTTGAGCAAATATAAGAGTTGAGAACATACAAAAAGCAAGTGTCCACCAATCAGGAGAGCCGCCTATTGCAAAATGACTGACAGAACCTGTAAATGCAGTAAACGCCATAACAAAAACGCTTGTTCCAACTGCCGTTTTAAGTTCATATCCGAGAACCGTTGTAAGCACAAGAAGCATCATCATTCCGCCACCTGCTCCAATGAATCCGCAAATAAAGCCGACCATTGCGCCGCATAAAGCTGAACGGATTATTTTTTGCTTTGGAGTTGCTTCTGTAAGTCGTGCTTTTGGCTTTGTAACAGGTTTAACAATAAACTTGACGCCCAAAACCAAGGTCATTACGAACGAAAAACCGCCCATAGTTGTACTTGGCACCTTGCTTGAAACGAAACTTCCGAAAAGAGTAAACAGCAAAACGAATATCATCATAACAACGCCGTTTTTGATGTCAATATTTTTGTTTTTTCCATAAGTATAAGCCGAAACTGCACTCGCCAAAACATCACTTGCAAGAGCAATACCGACAGCCATATAAGGGTCCATATCAAGAAATGTAATAAGCATTGGGCTGATAACGGCAGCAGCACTCATACCTGCAAAACCCGTACCTAAGCCTGCACCTATACCTGCCACAAGGCAAACAATAAATTTGATAAGCATTATATCATTCCTTTTTATATATACGATTTTTCTGATTTGTATAATTTTTATTTTTTAATATATGTATTATAACGCAAATGTTTTCAAAGTCAACATACACGAAAGTTAAAAGCGTCTATTATTTTTAATACAATATTAAACTTGTAAAAAATAAGTTAAATTTAAGTAAAATTAGTCTTGTGTTTGCTGATTTATAGTGCTATAATTAAATGAAAAATTTTTTACGAAAAGGGGTTTTTTAATGGCTAAAACCAAAGCTGCCGAGTCAAAGGTTACGGCAGCGGCAAAAAAGTATATGAAGCCGTCTGAGGTTGCTACCTTCGGTATCGGACTTTTCGGCGTAGCTCTTTTAACAGGCTGGATGCCGGATTATACAACTACTTTCTTTGCCGACTTCGCATTTAAGGGAAAAGGCTTTGACTCTGCTTCTCTTTCACACATTGTAGAGGTAGTATTCCTTATTGCCGGCTTCGTCGGTGCAATTTGTGAGCTTGTTATCGGCGTTCTTGTTGACAGAACAAAGACAAAGCTCGGTAAGGTTAAACCTTGGGTAGGCTTCGGCGCTATTCCGCTTGCTATTATTTCGATGCTTGTATTTGTTGCACCTAATACGACATCATTTGGCCTTGCGTCAGTTTGGATGATAGTTATCTATTGTCTTTATACCGCTGTATCATGTGCGGTTGAGTCTCCTTCAAACTGTTTTGGCGCACTTTGCTCACCTAATCCGGCTGAAAGAAGCAGTGCTATTTCAATTTCTTCATTCTTGCGTTCTGTAGGTCAATCAGGCGGACAGGTAGTAATCATCGTAGTAGGCGCTCTTATGAAGGCTCTTATGGGTCAACAGCAGTTCAAAAATGCCGAAGGTCAAGGTATCGACCTTATTATTTCAACTGCTATTTGCTCACTCGGTATGATTATCTTTGTTATGATTTTCTTTGCAAATAACAAAGAACGTGTACCTTACACATCTGAAAAGGTTTCTCTTTTAGAGTCAATCAAGCTCGTATTTACAAATAAGAACCTTCTTATGGTATCGCTTACAAAGGTATTTGGCTTTGGTCGTGGCGTTTACGGCACGGTATCGCTTTACATAGCTATTTATCTTCTTGGCTCAAAAGGCTTAAAGCTTGCACTTATGCTTCCAATGGGTATCGGTACTGCAGTAGGTACTCTTCTTGTAAACCTTGTACTCAAGAAATTTTCTACTAAAAAGACATTTATTCTCTTTTGTTGCTACGGTGCTTCAGCACTTGCTATCCTTTTCTTGGTATCAAAGGGTATCGGCTTCAATTCAAATCTTATCGTTCCGTTCCTTATCCTCAACTTCTTCTGCGGTATTCAGCACGGTAACACAAACGTTACACCTAATATTATGATTGCAGACTGTGTTGACGAAATGGAATACAAGACAGGCAAAAGGCAGGAAGGTCTTGCATATGCCGGCTACGGTCTTTTCTCAAAGATTGCTTCTGCGTTCACAAAATTCCTCGGTCCTTGGCTTGTTTACACGTGGAGCCAGTATAAAATTTCAACTGACCCTAATGTAGCTTATGCATCGCAGGACAACACCGTTCTTTCACGTTTCTTAATGATTTATACAATCGTTCCTGCTATCTTTGTAATTCTTCAATTTGTCCCTATCCTCTTCTATGATATGACAGGTGAAAAGAAAGCAAGGATTACTGCTGCTCTTGCAGAAAAGAGAGAAGCTGAAAAAGCTGAAGAAGCAGTTAACGAAGACGTAGAAATTGCAGAATAAGGAGGGATTAGTTATGGCTGAAACAAAAGAAAAGAAAGGCTTTAACGCCGCTCTTTATGCCGTTGTTGCAGGTATTGTTGTTGCAGTAGCACTCGTACTTATCACGATATTTGCATTCACAACAAGATATACAGGCTTTTCCGGCGAAAAGGTAGCTCAGGCTTACGTAGATACAATTGTGCAAACCGGCGACGGATACAACGCATATAAGAACACACTTGTATCAAAAAATCAAAAATTCGGTAAATTCGTAACAAACGCTTATATGCGCCCTTATATTAATAAGGATGCTAAAAAAGCTTCATTCGTAGGCACAGGTAATGACGAAGAAATCGCTAAAACAGACGAAGTTTACGACACAATGTATGACTATTATGTTCAGCTTCTTCAAAAATACGGTCTTGATGATATAGACGCAGTATTCAACGATTACTTTGCTAAGTTAAGCGAGGTAAGAAAAGATGTATTTGGCGACGAATATATGGATGCAGACTTTATGTTTTCTGTATTTGAATCAAATGTATCAAAATACGGTAAATCACTTACAGGTACTGAGGAAGAGCTTGGTGCCGACAACAAAACCGTTATTCAAAAGGCAACAACAGGTAAGTATCAGGAAATGTTCGGCAACGACTACAAGTTCACCGCTACAGTTAAAAATTCAACTGACTTAAGCGACAGTGAAAAAGATGCTTACATTAAGGAATATAAGGAGAGAATTACTCCTGTTGCCGCTTCAGGCGAAGCTAAGGCTGACAAATTCGGTCTTAAGGATACAGTCAAAAAGAATAAGCATAAAAAAAAGAATAAGCCTAAATCAGATATGATCGGTGCATTTAAAAATCTTGACTGTTCAAATGATATCAGCGCAGTTACAAAGTGCGACGTTGACGTTACACTTTCAGATGGCACAGTTGTTGCGTCACAGCAGGTTTATGTTGTTAAAATCGGCAACACCTGGTATGTTGACAATACAAACGTTGACACCTCAGGTCTTTATCTTGCAAAATAAAAAAACATTAAAATGCCTTACGGTTTAAAACCGTAAGGCATTTTATTAATGGCTTTAGACAGTTGCACCATAGTCAAGAGGTCAAAAACATATATTCTAAGTGGTCAAACGTTAAAAGCATAAAAACAAAATAGACATATACGCAAAAAAATAACTGCATCAACATAAATTATTGATGCAGTTATTTTTATTTAACCTTAACTTTAATTGTCTTGCTCCAAGAATAGTACGTGTATTTTTTGCCGTTCTTTTTATATGCACGGACACGTACATAATAATTCTTTTTACTCTTGGCAGTAGTGATGGTTTTTGAAGTTTTAGATGAGCCACTCACCTTTGTACTCAAAAAATTCTTTTTAAAATTAGAAGTTGTGGACCACATAACCTGATAGCCCGATACACCACTTCGCTTTTTCCATTTTACGTTTATTTTCTTTTTCTTGGTTGATTTTGCACTTTTGAGCGTTACAGGCTTATTTTTAGTTTTAATTGAAACTGCACTGCTTTTAGCACCGACAAATTTAATATTATCGGCAGATTTATATGCTGCAACCTTGATTTTATATGATTTATTAGGCTTCCGGTCATTAATACGTTTTCCTCCGAAAACCATTTTGAGACGCTTTTAAAAACAAATGAAGCA
>DAVZKM010000077.1:0-8142 GCA_052272245.1 Eubacterium sp. | reverse complement strand
GTCGCCGCCTGCAATTCCGATATCGGCTTCCTTGGCCTCACCCGGTCCATTAACTATACAGCCCATAACGGCAACCTTAATCGGTTTTTTGCAGTTTTTCAATCTCTCCTCAACCTGCTTTGCAAGGCCGACAAGGTCAATTTTAGTTCTGCCGCAAGTTGGGCAGGAAATAAGATAAGGGCAGTCATTTTTAAGACCGATTGCCTTTAAAATATCAAATGCGGCAAAAACTTCTTTAACCGGAGCGTCGGTAAGGCTTACACGAATTGTATCGCCGATACCGTGAGTAAGAAGCGAGCCTATACCGACAGCAGATTTGATAATTCCCATTCTTTCAGTACCTGCTTCCGTAACACCGAGATGAAGAGGATAATCGCACTTTTGCGCCGCAAGCTCATATGATTTAATCATAGTTTCAACATTAGAAGATTTAATAGAAATCACGATATCGTCGAAATCGAATTTTTCAAGAAGATTAGCGTGGTAAAGCGCAGATTCAACCATAGCCTCAGGTGTAGGCGAGAGGTATTTTGCAAGAATATGCTTTTCAAGCGATCCCGAATTGACGCCGATACGAATAGGAATATTTTTCTGCTTGCAAATGTTTGCAACTGCCTTAACACGTGAATCATCGCCGATATTGCCGGGATTAATTCTGATTTTATCAATTCCTCTTTCAGCCGCACCGAGTGCAAGCTTATAATCAAAATGGATATCGGCTACCAAAGGAACGTCAACAGCCTTTTTGATAGGTTCAATAAGATTTAATGCATCATCATTGGGAATTGCAAAACGGATAACCTGACAGCCTGCTGCCGCAAGTTCTTTAGCCTGCTCCACGGAACCATCAATATTACTTGCGGGGATATTAAGCATACTTTGAACAAGAATGGGGCTGTCACCGCCGATAAAGGTATTGCCAAGCTTTATTTTTTTACTTTTTCTTCTTTCCATAACAATCACCTGAATTTAAGTTTAAAACAATTTTGTTATATCGCTGAAGGTTACAAAGCACATTAATAAAATAAGTGCCGCAAGACCAACAGCATTGATTAAATACTCCGCCTTTTGCGGAAGTTTTTTCCTCGTTATTCCCTCTGCCAAAAGTACAAACAAGCGCCAGCCGTCAAGCGCAGGAATAGGGAACAAATTGAAAAGACCTACGTTTACAGTCAAAAGAGCCATTATTCTTAGCATTGAATACATTGAGGTTTTAACAGCAGTTGAAACAACACTGACCGCACCGACCGGGCCGCTCATATCGGATATACCGTAACGACCGACAAGCAAATCGTGAAGGGATAAAAATACCATTCTGGCATAAGAAAGAAATTCCTTACCTGTTTGGGAAATAACATTTGCGGGAGTTTTTTTAACACCCCTGAGCCAAAAATCCATAATTGTATAAGTATGGCCCTCATAATCCTCCGTATTAAATTTAACTTTAAGTTTTACATTCTTGCCGTCACGCTCAACAACAAGATTAACATTTTCGTTAGAGCATCTTGAAAAGCCTGTAGTTACATCATTGGTGGTATAGACACGCATACCGTCAATGCTTTTGATTTTATCGCCCACCTTCAAGCCGTAAGATTGACTGACTGCATTATCGTCAAACTTAGCAACCTCGGTAGTGCCGACAAGGTTTTGCGAGCAAACAAGAATAAGAACGATTACAAGGCCCAAAACAAGGTTCATCAATGCACCTGCGACAACAACGTAAATTCTTTGCCAAACCTTTTTATTGACAAAAGCATTTTCATCATCGCTTTCCTCATCCTCACCCTCCATTGAGCAATAGCCGCCGAAAAGAATAAGCCTTAAAGTATATGTTGTTTTTTTACCCTTATGCTGCAAAAGTTTAGGTCCCATTCCGACGGAAAACTCATTAACTTTAATTTTCATAAGCCTTGCCGCCGTAAAATGACCCCACTCGTGAATTACTATGATAAGCTCAAAAAAGAGAATTGCCACAAGCACAGGGTAAACACTGTTCCAAATAGATGTTATATTCACTTAACCGCCTCAATTACATAATCTCTTGCCGCCCTATCAGCTTCAAGGACATCATCAAGAGTAAAGTCTTCTTTTTCAGGGGCATTTTTCATTGCCTCATTATTAAGATATGCAATATCTGTAAATTTAATTTTACCGTTTAAGAAAAGTCTTACGCTTTCTTCGTTTGCGCCGTTTGCGGCGGCAGGATGAAGCCCGCCGAGTTCAATAGCTTTTTTGCAAACATTGATACACTTAAAAGTATCATAATCCGGTTCAAAAAATGTAAGTTTACCGTAATCCGTAAGAGATAGTTCTTTAACGGGGCTTGGCTCACGTTCAGGGTATGTCAACGCATACTGAATAGGGATTCTCATATCCGGAACACCAAGCTGGGCAATCATTGAATTATCCTGATAAACAATTGCGGAATGAACAACGCTTTCTCTGTGAACAACAATTTCAATATCCTCATTAGGCATATCGAAAAGCCATTTTGCTTCTATAAATTCCAAGCCTTTGTTCATCATAGTAGCAGAATCAATGGTTATTTTTGCTCCCATATCCCAATTAGGGTGCTTAAGTGCGTCCTTAGCAGTTACATTTTCAAGTTCGTCAAGAGTTTTTCCAAAAAACGGTCCTCCCGACGCTGTTAGGATAATTTTTTTAATTGCTTTTTTATTAGGCATACCCTGCATTGACTGGAAAATTGCGGAATGTTCGCTGTCAACAGGGAGAATTTGAACGCCGTTTTCCTTAGCTAAATTAGTAACGAGATGACCTCCTGCAACAAGCGTTTCCTTATTTGCAAGGGCAAGTGTTTTCTTAGCCTTAATTGCCTCAAGAGTCGGTTGCAAGCCAACCATTCCGACAACGGAATTTAAAACGGTATCGGCTTTATCATAAGTTGCACATTCGATAAGTCCGTCCATACCGCACACAACTTTAGTATAAGTATCGCCGATTTTACTTTTAAGTTCCTTAGCGGCAGCTTCACTCATCATACAAACCATATCCGGCTTGAACTTGCGAACCTGCTCTTCCATAATATCAACTCTTGAATTAGCCGTTAAGCATTTAATGTCGTATCCGTGCATTTCGCACACATCAAGGCTTTGCGTTCCGATAGAACCCGTTGAGCCTAAAAGAGATATTTTTTTCATAAGGTATCACCTTTCAATAAACAATTAAATAAAATCTTAAAATATTTTACTTGCAATAAGAGCAATTGCATATGTAACGGGAAGAGTGAAAAGAGAAGAGTCCATTCGGTCCATTACTCCGCCGTGACCGGGGAAAATTTTCCCAAAATCCTTAACCTCAAAATTACGCTTTAAAACAGAAGCGGAAAGGTCGCCCATCATACCCATAAATGAGGTTGGAAGTACCATTGCAAGAAGAAGCGTTGCCATATTTTGAGGAATAACATTAACTGCCAATTTATTATAGAGAGTAAGTGCAACCGCATTTAATACCATACTGAAAATCAAGCCGCCGAAAGCACCCTCAACAGTTTTTTTAGGGGAAATATTCGGTGCCATTTTATGCTTGCCGAATGCCATACCCATTAGCTGAGCGCCCGTATCTGTAGCAAGGGCACAAATAAGCGCATAGAAAATAAGGTAAATACCAAACTGCTCGTCAACATACATATCACGAAGCCTGATAAAAATTGAAAAGCCGAAAGGAACTGCAACGCTTGCAAAAATTGATACGCTCACGTCCTCAAACGTTGTGTAAGCATAGTCCTTGAGCATTGCAAGGAAAAATACAAGGCACAAAATGATGATATAAACGATATTAGGAACAGCGTCAATAACTTTGCCCCAAATTGAAGCGCTCACCCACGGTTCAAGCACCTTTGCACTTGCAAAAAGCTGGAAGCAGGCTGAAAAGATTATGCCTACAACCCTTATAAAAGTATTCTCAACCTTAGCGCATTTCATTATTTCAGCACTTGCAACAGCCGAAAGAAAAGCAACGGCAATAAGCAAAACGGGTGTATTTATTTGCCAAACGACAACTGCAAGAATTACCAAAAGGCATGCAGCAGTAATAAGTCTTTGTTTCATATATTTTATCTCCTTTTATTTAGTAGGACAACAATTTTGCCATACGGTTAATGATTTAATATCTACAAAAGCAAGCTTCTGCCTAACAATCATTAAAAAATGCATTTATCCGCCGAATCGACGGTTTCTTCTTTCAAAATCACGAAGCGCTTGGTGAAGATCATCAATTGTGAAATCAGGCCAAAGAACATCGCTGTACCAAAATTCGCTGTAAGCCGCCTGCCAAAGCATAAAGTTTGAAAGACGCTGCTCACCTGACGGACGAATAATCAAATCACATTCGGGAGGAGTAAAGATATTATCACTTATATCCTTCTCGGTAATATTCGTTTTGCCCTGAGCAATAAGCTTATTAACCGCATCGCAAATTTCAAGCCTGCCTCCGTAATTGACTGCAAGATAAATTGTCGTTCCGGAATGCTCGCTTGTATCTTCCTCAGCCTCATCCATAAGTTCAAGAAGTTCCTTGCTCATACCGTCACGTTCGCCGATAAACTTCATTTTCATATTGCCTGCGGCGGTGATATCACTCTTAGCCTCAAGAAGATAATCCTTAAAAAGCCTCATAATAGCGTCAACCTCTTCCTTAGGTCTTTTCCAATTTTCGGTTGAAAAAGCATAAAAGGTTGCGCTTTCTAACCCGAGCCTGCCGCATTCCTTACTGATTGTGCGAAAAACCTCGGCACCTGCCTTATGGCCTGCACTTCTCGGCAGAGCTCTTTTTTTAGCCCATCTGCCGTTACCGTCCATAATTATGCCGATATTTTTAGGGAGTATCTCAAATTGAGTATTATTATCGTTGTTTTTTTTGCCGAAAAGAGCCATAATTTCCTCCTAAATAAAAAGCAAACAAGGAGCTGCAATCAGGCAGCCCCTACTAATAAGTCTAAGCTATATTGAAAGGATTTCTTCTTCTTTCTTCTTCGTGATAGAATCAGCCTGCTTTACAAAATCATCGGTGATATCCTGGAGTTTCTTTTCTCCGTCCTTCTGCTCATCCTCTGTGATTTCGTTATCTTTTTTAAGCTTTTTGATATCGTCCATAGCGTCACGGCGAACGTTACGAATAGCAACCTTTGCTTCCTCGCCTCTCTTGGAAATATCCTTTTGAAGATTCTTTCTGTGCTCCTCTGTAAGCTGTGGAAATGAAAGTCTTATTACCTTACCGTCATTTTGAGGATTGATACCGATATCAGCGGTATTGATAGCCTTTTCAATTTCTTTAAGTGTTGATGCATCCCATGGCTGAACAACAAGAAGCCTTGCTTCAGGTACACTTATAGCTGCCATTTGGTTAATAGGAGTAGGAACTCCGTAATAGTCAACCATAACTTTGTCAAGTACGGCAGGGTTAGCTCTGCCGGCTCTGATTGCGGCAAAATCTCTTTCAAGTGAAGTTAAGCACTTATCCATTTTTTCTTTAGTTTTAGCAAATACAGCTTCCATTGTGAATACCTCTCTATAGTAAATATTATTGTTTTTCGGCAGGGGCAAGTCCCTACCCTACGATATTTTAATTGCTGAAATTAAATTTAGTTTTGAACGAGTGTTCCGATTGCCTCACCCGACACAGCCTTTACGATATTTTCAGGGTCTGTAAGGTCAAATACAAGAATTGACAAATCGTTGTCCTTACAAAGTGAAAATGCAGTAGAATCCATAACTTTGATATCCCTTGCAAGAACCTCTTTAAATGTTACATTATCAAACTTAACTGCGTCATCGAATTTATTAGGGTCTTTATCGTAAACGCCGTCAACATTAGTAGCCTTAAGAAGGACATCGGCATTAATTTCAACCGCACGCAAAGCAGCGGCAGTATCTGTTGAAAAGAACGGTGAACCGGTACCGCAGCCGAAAATAACAATTCTGCCCTTTTGGAAATGGCGTATTGCCTTGTTACGGATATAAGGCTCGGCGATTTGGCGCATTTCAATTGCCGTTTGAACTCTGACATCTGCACCGAGTTGTTCAAGTGCGTCGCAAAGTGCAAGTGAGTTCATAGCGGTTGCAAGCATACCGATATGGTCAGCCCTTGTTCTATCCATATGCTCACTTGTTCTGCCACGCCAAAAATTGCCGCCGCCGACAACAATACCGACCTCGACGCCCATATCGGCAATCTTTTTAACAGATTTGCAAATAGTAACTACAGTATCATTATCAATACCCGTTCCCTTTTCGCCTGCAAGCACTTCGCCGCTGAGTTTAAGTAAAATTCTTTTATAAGCAATGCTCATTTTTATACCTCCGATTAAAAGAATCGTGTTTCTTCTTTTATATAATAATATAAAATTAACATAAAGTAAATATTAATATTAAAATATATTATTAAAAAACAGTTACAAACACAAAAAAATACCGACAAAGTATAAACTCTGCCGGTAAAATCTGTTTAAATTATTAGTTTTTCGTCTTTGATTTTGACGCCTTAACCGCCTTATTAAGAACTGCATAGTCCTTGGCATTAATCACACCGTCATTTGTAAGGTCATAAAGATAGCCTGTTGCGACGTCTGCGGTTTTACTGTTTACAAACCTGATAAATGCAACATTAACAACCGACGGAGCAACCTTATTTTCATTGCCGCAAACCGAACAGGTATAAACAAGCCTGTCAGAATTTGCGTCATATTTCGTGTAAGAATAAGTATGATTACCCGTCGCCTCAACGGTACGTATTCTCTTTTCATTACAGTAGGTGCAGGTATCCTGATACCTTGCAGAAACGGTACAACTGCCTTGAATAAGTGTTTGTGTTGTATACTCACCCTCTATCCATTCTGTATGAACAAAGCCCTGAGATTTAACTTTTGTGCAACGTGAGCACGCAGTCATTCTGTAAACATGACCGGGATGTTCCTCAACCGGTGTATCATTATCAACATAATCGTGACCGAGTGCCTTAAGCACAACGTCATAATGCTCACCGCACCTTGCGCAAGTAGCATTTGCCGCACCTGCCTCGGTGCATGTAGGCTCAGTAGTCACAACATAACTGTCCTCAGTAGGAGTATGACCCAACGCCGTACTTTCCACCTTAGAGGTTGCACCGCAACGTGAGCATTTATATGAAGTATATCCGGCTGTGGTGCAAGTAGGCTCAACAACAGATTGCTGAACATTATCGTGACCTAAAGCCTCTATATTTTCACTCTTGGTAAGATTACAGTTTTTACATTTATAATAAATTTTACCTACTGCGGTGCAGGTAGGAGCAGTCCTGCTTGTTTCCTCCCAAACGTGTTTGCCGTTAGCAGGAAGAGTTACGTTTCTAACTTCTTTACAGATTTTGCAGGTGTCGATTTGAAGTCCGTTAATTGTGCATCTCGGCTCAGTAACAACAGTTGAAGTATACTGACCCTCAACCCACGCAACATGGGTAGGAGTAGTCTCCTTTTGCTTGCATACGGTACAGGTTTTCACAACATAAGTATGACCGTCAACCTTTGTATTATCAAGCGTTTCGGTTTCATCGGAAAAAGTATGGCCGAGAGCGGGAACGGTTTGTTTTACCTCCTGCCCGCAAACAGAGCACTTACCCTTTTCCTCGCCTGCCTCGGTACAGGTTGCCGCTTTGATTACGGTTGGATTTTCAATCGTATGTCCTGTCTTTGCAACAGGCTTTCGTTCAACCTTGCCGCAGCCGTTAACCTTACAGGTTTTCTTTTCAATGCCCGGCATTGTGCAGGTGGCAGTACACTCATAATCATAGTAGCCGTCAACAAATGCCACGTGAGTAATAACAGTATTTTCATTGTTACATACAGAGCATTTTTGATATTCATATTTATGCCCGTCGACAGCGGTATTATCCTCTGTTTCAACAGTTTTATAAGTGTGCCCTTTTGCAGGAAGCTCTGCTTTAGACACTACGAAACCGCAGTTGTCGCACACCTGAGTAGTGGTACCTTTTTCGGTACACGTCGGTTCAAGAGTAATAACCTCATGAGTAGAAGCATGGTCGCACTTATCAATACTTACAAATTTATAGCCCTTCGCTTTAGCATAGGTTTGGGCAGTTGAATTTGAGTGCAGAAGCGGAAACGCTCTGAATTATCGGTTTATGAAGATG
>DAVZKM010000076.1:0-8240 GCA_052272245.1 Eubacterium sp. | reverse complement strand
AGCATAAATAATAGTATTTTTATTATTAGTTAAATTATTTCTATAATCGAGAAATACCCATCCCGCATAATTAAGTGACTTATTAAAAGAATGATTTAAGTAATACTTATTATCACTTGTTTGTACAAACGGATAATTAATATTAGTTCCATTAACTTGTATCTAATCTTAGGCTCAACCGGCGGATATATTGTCGGCTTTATATTTACAGCGCTTATTGTCGGTTTTGCATCTGACAAATTCAAAGGAAAGCTTATTCCACTTATCGTTTCAATGGTAATAGGAATTCTTGTTTGCTACGCTTTCGGCACGGCTTGGTTTGCAATAGTTTATAACAAGGCAAATGACCCTGCATCTCTTGCAACAATCCTCGGCTGGTGCGTAACTCCGTTTTTAATTCCCGATGCAGTTAAAATCGTTATCGCCGCAATACTTACCAACAGACTTAAGAAATTTGTAAAATAATGGAAATCAGATATCATCATCTTTTATGCCTTCCGAGATTTGAAGGAAAAGGATACAGTACCGATTTTTGCAAGAATATGGCAAATGTCAAGAAGCGATATAATAATCGAAAAATAACGCTTGTTGAACATTGCGATGAGATTTGCTCGCACTGCCCAAATAACAGCGGCGGCAGATGCAAGGAAGAGGAAAAGGTTAAGGCTTATGACAAAAAGGTAAAAAAGCTTATCTCCCTTGGCGTAAAACCGACTCCAAAAGAGGTTTGCAGCGACTGTAAATGGTATTATATATGTAAAAATTTTGATTAACTGTTGAAAAATTAACGGCAATATAGTAAAATTATTCCATTAAATTACAGGAGATTTACTATGCATTTACTTGAAATAGACAAAGAAAATTATATCGGTCAAGCCGACCCGTTCATTTTTGAGGCAAACGGAAAATTCTATATCTACACCACGGGAAGCGACGGAATTTACGCATATTTCGCCGACGACCTTTTCGGCAAATGGAATTTTTACGGCAGAGTTTTCACATATGACGGCAAGGGCGTCCACGATTTTTGGGCGCCGAGCGTAATCGAAGTTGACGGCACCTATTATCTTTACTGCTCGTTTGAATTTTTTGATGACGAGCCGGACCAAGGCGGTCACCACCAGGCTATGCACGTTTCATCATCAAAAAGTCCGCTCGGTCCTTTTGAAAACGCAAAACAGCTTTTGCACCCGTTTTCAATCGACTCCCACGTTGTTAAAAATGAAAGCGGATTGTTTATTTTTTATTCAACCAACACCTTTGAGGGCGAAAGACCCGGAACATATATTGTTTGTGACCGCCTTTTGACTCCCGAAAAAGCAGAGGGCAAGCCTGTCACAATGCTCACCCCGACCCTTGACGAGGATATCTATATGCGTGACAGATATAAAAAGGGCGAAAATTGGCACACAATCGAGGGTGCTTTCTATTTTAAAGAGGGAGATTGGCAGTATCTTATGTATTCGGGCAACTGCTACCTCCAGCCAACCTATTATATCGGCTACGCAAGGGCAAAGACGGATGAAACCGACCTTACTAAGATAAAATTCGAAAAATATCCCGACGAAAACACGTATCACCCTGTTATGAAAGCAAATGAATTTGAAGAGGGCACGGGCCATCATTCAATGATTAAATACAAAGGTCAGTGGTATGCGATTTATCACGCAAGGGATATTGAGGACGACGGTCTTTCGGGTGACAGGCGAAACGCAAGAATTTGCAAGTTGCACGTCAATGACGGAATAATTACATCTGAAACATACAAGGACCATATATAAAATAACAAAAGCGGTTCAGAGCAATACGTTCTGAACCGCTTTTATTATTCTTCGTTATTTTCTTTTTTGTCCTTTTTCTTTCCCTTTTTGGCGAAAATAATAAACTTGCTGAAAAAATAATTTAAAATAACAACTATTACTGCAAGCAATACTTTTGCAATAAGCTTTCCTGTTACTTCAAAATTAAATACGTTGAACGAATACCTGTCAAATCCGAATATATCAACAAAAAGCCACAATCCGCCTTCTTCAACACCAAGGCTGAAAAGCCTTGCTGCAAAAAATTCAGGAACTTCTTTTAGCAAAACCTTAAAAGCCCAACTTTTCGACTCAAAAACCCAAAGTTTATTTGTAACATAGGCAAAAACAACAGAAATAAACCAAGCAATTACATTGCTTACCAAATAAAAATTTTCGCCTAAGATTTTATTAAATGCCCAATATGAAATAAAATTTACAAGAGTTGTAAGTCCGCCGAAAACAACGTATAAAATTACTTCTTCGTATTTTTTATAAAGCTTTTTTATCATATTTATTCCTCCGGCTCGCCGGGAAGCTGGTCAATTCCGCTTACCGCCTCCTGAAGCCCGAGGTCCTTTTTAATTTGAGTGGTCGAAACACCCGGAGTTCTGTCAAGAAATACAAGCTCACAATAATCCTTTAAATAATCAAACTTGTCGCTTCCTGCCCAGTCGCCGCCCATAACAACGGTATCAACGTGGTATTCCTTAACATCGTTAACCTTCTGCTCCCAGCTTTCCTCAGGGATTACAAGGTCAACATATCTGATTGCTTCAAGCATTTTCTTTCTTGTTTCATAGGTGTGATATGCTTTTTTGCCCTTGCCTGCATTAAATTCGTCTGTAGAAAGAGCAACAATGAGATAGTCACCCATTGCTTTTGCCCTTTTCAAAAGACGAATGTGACCGTAATGGAGCAAATCAAAAGTTCCGTATGTTAAAATTCTTTTCATATAACAAT
The DNA here is from genome assembly GCA_052272245.1 of Eubacterium sp. Taxonomy (GTDB): domain Bacteria; phylum Bacillota; class Clostridia; order Oscillospirales; family Acutalibacteraceae; genus Eubacterium_R. Next base: position 5,478 of record DAVZKM010000076.1, on the reverse strand, counting down.
CCTCCGTTATTACTTATTATGAGTTAACGCAAGCTGACCGCCGTTTAATACCCATCGACTGAGCTTTACAGACGGATCAGGATACTTCATTTTATCAATATCCTTTGAGGTTTTGCCTTTGTTATAATAAATCTTATGAATAAGCGATGTATATTCCAAATGAATCTTATCATTATATTTATTCGCAGAATCGTTAAGGCTGTCTACAAAAGTTTGATTAGTCATTACATCATAAGGCAAATAGCGATAATTATCTTTCTTATATAATGTATCCGTATAGCAGGATTCAATATTGTTGTTAGTATCGGTATATGCCACAACATTCTTATATTCCTTGCTTGTGCACTTATTATTAATTGCAAGCACACTTCTGATAGAGCCGCAATAGTCATCAACTATTTCTCCGCAGCGTGAGCCGATAATTGTATTATTTTTAGAAATACAATTGATTATTGCATTGTTGCTGTTACTGCAAGACCTTGCAAATACTGCCGAGCAAAAGCCCTTAAACGTAGAATTTTCCACTGTTAAATTCACGATTTTTCCGCAAAGTTTACCGAAAAGAGCAATGTCATTTTCAATGTCGTCATCAAAAACATCTTTATAATTTTCTGCAACTATATTTAGATTTTTAATTGAATATCCGTTTCCGTCAAAAACGCCCTTAAAATAATTGTTGTTACGCTCATAGCCTATCGGCTTAAAGTCCTTGATATCCTTCATATCAATATCATTAGTGAGCATAATATATTTATTTTTAAATCTTGCGCCTGCGTTGACAAACTTTGAAAAATTGTTAAGCTGTTCGGCAGTTGAAATCAAATAAGGATTATCCCTTGTTCCCTTTCCGCCGCTCGTCCATTCTTTCTTGTTTTTGCCGTTGCCACGCTGCCATACGGTAATATCAATATCGTTATTTACGGTAAAGGTTTTAAGCTCGTTATACCCCTTCGACCAGCAATATTTGCTGATATCCCTATACATTTGCAAGTATTGTTTTTTTTCATTTTTAGCTAATTGCTTGTCTGTATTGTTGATATCCGCTTTCATTGCATTATAGATAACAATATATTCCGCTTTGCACTTTTCAATACCCTTTTGGGTTTTAACGCTGTTGTCATAATATGAAATATCATAATATGAAACATTGGAGGCAACATCAGAAAGCTTAGTTGTTAAATTGATTTTAGGGAATGCCAAAACCTTTTGATTATTAAAATTCTTTTTTGCAAATTCGTAAAAATCCTCTAATGTTTTTTGGTCTTTCTGATTATCTTCGTCAATTTGGAAACAATCAACAGAGGTTATTGAAAAGCCTGATTTTGTAGGGGTATAGTAAACCGAAAACACACAGCAAACAAGCACAATTCCTGCCATTGCCACGCTCGCAACAGCATTTGCCGGAACGTGTAAAATTTTCTTTCCCCTATAGCTTTTAAACGTGGTTATAATTCCGTCAAGATAAATCATTGCCATCATCAAAAGCAAAACAACGCTTTCAATCAATGTTGTTATATTAAGCGCAAGCTCCGAACCTTCAAATTGAGAGAAAAGCTCGTCCTTTTTTGCAATAAACAAACCGAATTGCAAAATGAATAATAAAAGATATATATAATCGGACTTTCTCGTTTTCTTTTCATTCAAAAATACTACAAGAGGAATAAGCATATAAGCAATTGAATAAACGTAGCTGAAGCCCGGTACCATTACCAAGAAAAGGGAGATAACGGCATAAAGCTTCCAATTACTGTTGAATTTTCCGAAAAGTATTAATAATACACCGATTATTACAGCCGAAATCAATACTGCATTGCCGATTGACTCAAAAATATAGCTGTGATGAAGCAAATCGCCGAACATTGCAAAGGTGTTTGTTATATTAACCTTAAAGCCATATCCCTTGTTGCCAAACATGGAAGAAGTATAAAGAATATTTTTAATTAATACAAACAACTGTGAAAATCCGCCGATAAAAATAAACGGAACAAAGAAAAATACTATGCCGTAAAATACGCACCAAGCAATATTTTTAAAATTCTTTTTCTTTTTCAAAAGCAAAAGACCGAATACTACAGGGTAAAGCTTAATCGAAACCGCAATAGCCAAGCAAATATATGCCAAATGCCTTGTTGAAGCCTTTTCGCTGTCATATCCGTAAAGATAAACAAAAAGCAAGCTTATTACAAGAATTAAAATGTTGCCTCTTTCCAAGAGAAAAATCATAGGCACACTTAAAAACATTGACACGGCGAATAAAAGCTTATCGAGTCCGTTGCCGATTTTGTATTTTTTTATGCATTTAATCAAAAGCATAGCGCACGCAACGGTATAAATTGTAAAAATAATCATACCGAGCGAGGAAGCCTTAATAGCCTGCGAGGCAAACTCAGCAGGGAACAAAAGCGAAATCGCTTTATAAAAAAGCACAACAAGCGGCGGATAAATAACGCCAAATTCATCATAAGCGTCATAAGCAAAGCCGCAATTATTTACGCTGTTGAAAAAATCCATAAAAACGTCGTCGTGATTGAAAAGGACATTTTTTATGGTTTCGCCTTTAGTAACTATGCCTGCTATAACAGCCGCCAAGGCAAGTAAAATAATACCGCAATAGTATATTTTACTTTTTATATCTATCTCTTTAATGCTTCTTTTAATCTTTTGATTCATCACTTAATTCCTTTTTGTCCTTATTTTTATCAAAATTTATTCTTTCCTCTTCAACTACAAGAGGTCTGTTCATAATACGAGCATTCATACTCATAATATATTCGCCCAAAAAGCCAAGGAAGAAAAGCTGAATACCACCGATAAACATTGAACAAATAATTGCCGGAGCGGTACCGCCCGGAAATCTGTTCCACCAAATAAGCTTCATAATAAGATAAACAATACCGATAATAAAGCTTAAAATACCGATTCCAAAGCCCGCAAAGGTTGCAATTCTAAGCCCCATTTTTGTATAGGATGTAAACGAAAGCATTGCGGCATCATAAAGAGAATAAAAATTGTTATGAGTTTTGCCTGCCTTACGCTTTGGCTGCTCAAATTCAATATCCTTTCTCTTAAATCCAAGCTCGGCAACGATGCCACGAATAAACGGGGTTGGGTCATTAAGATTTTTAAGCACATTGATGAAATCCCTGTCATAAAGGGCGAAGCCTGTAAAATGCTCAATCTGCTCAACAGACGACATTTTTTTAATCATCTTATAATAGCAGCTTCTTGCCCAATACATAAGCTTGTTTTCTTTGCTTGACGATTTAATTGCACAAACAATTTTATATCCGTTTTCCCATTCGTGAACAAACTGCGGAATCATCTCGACAGGGTCTTGGAAATCGGCGCAAATAGGAATTACACAATCGCCGTCAACGTGGAGCATTCCGTAATAAGGGGAATTGAACTGGCCAAAATTCTTAGCATTTAAGATTGCCTTGATTTTTGGATTTTTTTTGCAAATTCCCCTGATAAGAGGACGTGTATTATCCGTAGAGCAATTATCCATAATAAGTATTTCATAATCATATTGAGGAAGCTCCTCGGTAATTTCCTTAACAACGGCATTGCAAATTTGAACAATATTTTCCTGCTCGTTGTAGCAAGGAATCATAATTCCTATTTTTTTCATATTCTTTCTCCTTTTAACATCTAAAGAGTTTTTGAATCAATTTAACTAAATATTTATTAATAATATTGAGTATAAATGAAGCCACAAGAGAAGCGGCAATTACACAAATACAAAATACTAATTGATTTTCAATTTTTAATCGTCCCATTTGGAACATATAATAAAACAATCCGTGAATAAGGTAAAGTTCAAACGAAATCTTTCCTATACCCTCCCAGATTTTTTTACAGCCAATTTGAATTGACGAATAAGCGACTGCAACGCATACAGGAATAATACACGTAAGAACACAATATTCGGCAGTATTTATATGCCCGCCGATATCCGTATTATATTTCAAAACTCCGAATGACGCAAGAAGCGAAAACAATATAACTCCTAATACCGATACAACTGTACCTTTATGTGATTTAATAACTTTATCTATTTTCTCTTTCTTATATCCGTAAAGTGTGCCGACTATTATTGAAAAATTTTGCATATACCAAGCAGTATACCAACCTTTAAATTGCGCAAGATAAAACATAAGAACTGTAAAAGCAATCACAAACAAACTGAAAAAGCCTATACCTTCTTCAATGTTTTTACATTTCTTAAAGCTGATATTAAAGAACAAATAAAAAACAAATAAAACAATAACAAACCAAGAATTAACTACAATTGTATAACCATGCTCAAAAAATGCTGACACAATCCCTTTAAATGAAACTGTATAATTATCATAATATTTAAAGCCGAGATTACTTTGCGCATAGCTAAAATAGATTACATAAATCAGCGCCGCAACAAAATACGGTATAGCTAATTTTATTGTGTGCCTTCGAATAAATTTATTTAAATAACTGTCGCCCTTGTTTTTTAAAGCGGTAATCATTCCATAACCCGACAAAAAGAAAAATATTGATACAGCAAAAGCAGTTATTTCAGGCAGTAATTTTGCTTGAGTAACTCCGCCAATATGAAGCAATACAATGCTTAAAGCACACGCACCTTTTAATGCCAATGTATTATCTTTACTTAAATAATCCTTATTAAAGCCATTATCATATCTTTTTGCGCCGACAAAAAGAAGAGCTAAAACAGGTATTAATATTAAATCAGCCATTGTTTTGTCCTTTATACCACTCAACAGTATTTTTAATTCCGGTTTTGAAATCAACTGTAGGCTCAAAGCCTGTATCTCGTTTCAAGTCGTCAATATCTGCGCAAAGATACATCACTTGATTTGGAAAATAATCAACTGCGCCGAAATTGCATTTGGCGTTTGGCGCTGCAATATCACGAATATCGGTTATATAGTCCTTAAGGCTCCTTGTTTTGCCCGAGCCGACGGTATAAATTGCACCGTCCTTACCCTTCTTGGCGGCAAGGAAAAATGCATTTGCAATATCGCCGTTATATAGGAAATCCCATTGCTGCTCGCCGGGGGTAAAGTCGCAATCCTCACCGTTTAAAAATTTTATAATCGTACTCATAACCATAGTATGCGCACCGTCGCCCGGACCGTAAGCCGATAAAATCCTGCACCAAATATGCCTGATACCAAGCTGAGAGCAAAGAATCCTGCTCATCCTGCCTGCTGCAAGCTTAGCGATACCGTAGCCGTTATTAGGATTGGCAGGAGAATCGGGAGCAACCTTTTGCCCGTTTTCAAGCCTGCCGTTTTCAGCCTGACTGCCTGCGCCTACAAAAACTTCACAGCCAAATCTTTTTGCAAGCTTAACCGCCTCAAGCTCATTTTTAATATTATTAGCCTGCAAAAGCATATCGTCCCTGTCCTTACCATAAGGGCCTGCCCACGCAAGATGAAAGAAAGCGTCATATTTTTCACCATTTTCATTTTGAAA
>DAVZKM010000075.1:0-8243 GCA_052272245.1 Eubacterium sp. | reverse complement strand
TTTTTCTTGGCTTGTGCAACCGATATGTTGTTGTGGGTGCAGAAAATGGACAATATTCGTAGCAGAATTTGTAAATAACGAAATCATCTATATATAAAAGTAATCGTTTGCCTTTCGTTTGATTCAAACAAACGAATATAACGAACATAACGAATACGCCAAATGAAAAATCAGCGCTAACTTTGAATGCAAATTCATCGTCGGCGCTATTTTTTACTTTTATAGCTGTTCCAAAGTATCAATTTGATACTTTGGAGACTCTGAAATGATACTTTGAAATACTTTCGTTATTTATTCGCCAAACAAAAGTGAATATTCACTAAATTTTCACTTAATCCATTGACAAAGGTATAAAAATGGGTATAATTATAATTGTAAAACTATAATTTATTTGGAGGGACACCGATATGAATTTTGAAACGGAAAACATTGAATTCAAATCCGGATTCACCGAAGAAATATATAAAGAGGTTATAGCATTTGCAAACACAGACGGAGGCGTTTTGTATATCGGTATAGATAATGACGGAAACGCTGTCGGCTTGAACAATGTTGATGACGAATATACTCGTATTACTAACGGAATTCGTGACACTATTCTTCCCGATGTTACAATGTTTGTGAAATACACTATTCAGGAAAACAAGGTCGTTCGCATTACAATCAGCGAGGGTACGAATAAGCCGTACTACTTGCGCTCTAAAGGATTGAAACCAAACGGTGTTTATGTCAGACAAGGCACTTCAAGCGTGCAAGCGTCAAGCGAACAAATCCGCCAAATGATTAAGGATAGCGACGGAGACGATTTTGAATCAATGCGTTCAATTGAGCAAGAATTGACTTTCACTTCTGCCGCTGCTGCGTTTGAGAGTTATGGCGTTGATTTTTCACAAGAAAAATACTTGGCTCTCGGTATGATTCATAAAAACGACGGATTGTTTACCAACTTAGCACTGCTTATGTCAGACCAATGTCAGCATTCAATCAAAGTTGCCGTGTTCGGCGATGATGAAAACACAACTTTTAAGGATAATCGAGAATTCAAAGGCTCGATATTTAAGCAAATTGATGAAGCCTTTCGATATATTATGCTAAGCAATCGCACATCTTCTGTTTTCAAAGGACTTGAACGCATAGATAAATCCGATTATCCCGAAGCTGCTCTGCGTGAGGCGTTGCTCAATTCGGTTGTTCACCGTGATTACAGTTACAGCGGAAGTATTATCATCAACATCAACGATAAGCAGATGGAATTTGTATCTATCGGCGGACTTCTTCCCGGTTTAACGGCTGATGATATTCGCAGCGGCATTTCTCAGCCGAGAAACAAAAATTTTGCCGAAGTATTCCACCGCTTAAAGCTTATTGAAGCCTACGGAACCGGCATACGAAGAATTTATAAATTGTATGAAAATTGTTCCGTTCAACCTCGTATTGAGGTAACACATAACACATTCAAAATGATTTTGCCGAATATGAGTGTTGCCGAGCCGTTGGCTGCCAAGACTTATTTAACACCGCAAAAGGAACAAATTCTTGATTTTATTTCTAAAAACGGGCAAATCACAGAAGCGGAAATTATGGAATTGCTCGGTGTAAAAAGAACAAGAGCATACACCGTTGCAAAACAAATGTGCGATGAAAATTTGATTGTCGCAGTCGGCAGAGGCGTGAATAAAAAATATATAGCACAGGGTTGAATAAATGACATTAAACAATAAGTTAAGTATCGCCGATTCAGACGAACTTGCCCGTGCAGAAGAACGAATCAGCAAGAAAAAAGCTGCTGAATTATTTAATTGCAAACTGCTTGATTCCTTTCCGGCCGGTAAATTCGCAACATTGCAGGCAATTCATAAGTATTTGTTTGAAGATATTTATGACTTTGCCGGAAAAATTCGCACAGTCAACATAGCAAAAGGGGATTTCCGCTTTGCGCCTTTGATGTATTTACAAACGGCACTCGAAAATATCGATAAAATGCCACAGTCAAACTTTGACGAGATAGTGGAAAAGTATGTTGAAATGAACATTGCCCACCCTTTCCGTGAAGGCAACGGCAGAAGCACTCGCATTTGGCTTGACCATATCTTGAAAACTGAAATCGGCAAGGTTGTGGATTGGAGAAAGTTGATAAAGAGGACTATCTGCTTGCTATGGAGCGTAGCCCGATTAAGGATGTGAAAATCAAAGTGCTGCTAAAAGGTGCACTTTCTGACAAAATTAACAGCCGTGAGGTCTATGTAAACGGCATATACCAAAGTTATTGCTATGAGGGATTTACAGCCTTTAATACAGAAAATTTGCAAAATTCCAAAGTGCCAAATTGGCACTTTGGAAAGTCCATCAGAAACATAAAACGGCAAGTGTGGAATTTTAAGTTTGATTTAATGAAAAAGAGGTATTGGTTATGAATTTGAAAACATTATCTTCGGAAGGTAAAATTGCATATTTGATTAAACCTATTTTGAAGGTGTTACAAGAGGCAGGTGGACAGTTGGAGCGTTCGGAAATCAAAGAGCGCATTGCTGACTTAGATGAACAAATTGCAGAATACTCTGTTCTTGAAAAGAAATCAAAGCAGACTGGTAACTCATACAAAGAGTTTAATTTTAAGTTTAACTTTGCTATTAAAGACTTGTTTTTTAACGATTTGTTGACATATACAGATTCATCTCCTATCACTTTGACTGATAAAGGTTTGTATCTTGATGTTGATAAATTGGATGTTCAAAAAGAGATTATTGAATCCTCTAAGAAACATTGGGAAGAGTTAAGTAAAAACAACAAAAAGAACAAAGTTGTTGATATAAACGATAGCGAAGAAGAAACACAAGCCGAAGAAAAAATTAAAGATGATTTCAAAGATTCGCTGCTTGATGCCATTGCAAAAATGTCCCCAAAAAAGTTTGAGGCTTTTTCCAGAGCATTGCTCAATCGTATGGGTGTTGAATTTACCGAAAAAGGCGTTCAAATCAGCAATGACGGCGGCATAGATGGCTATGGTTATCATATTGATGCCAATGATTTTAGAACAACAAGAGTTGTTATTCAGTGTAAAAGATATAACGCAGCAGCCGTATCAGAACCTGAAATCAATCAATTCTTAGGCGCTATGAATAAATATCAAGCAGACTATGGTGTATTTATCACAAATGGAAGATTTACCAATGCTGCAAGAATTGCCGCAAGAGAAGGCTCACCCATTACACTGATTGACGGCAATGAATTAGTAAGACTGGTTATAAGATATGAGTTGTACATCACACCGGTTAAGACCTATGTGTTAGAGGAGTTTTACAGTACAGAAGAATAATCAATATTGTTCGGCTATTTAATCAGCCAAGTGGGGAATGAATTATGCTTACATCTAATCCTGAACAAATTCAAAGACATATAAAAACGCACACTGATCGTTCTGCAATGGACGAAGCAGCGGTATCTATTTTGAAAACGTTTCTTCGCTCTAATGGCAGAATTAATACAAACTTTGCTTCAAACGACAAATGGCCAAATACAGATGGTACTTTTGAATTTGTTACAAATCCTACTATTTCAAGGCAACCCAGACAAAACTTTTTTGTACAAATCAAGGGAACACATTCCTATCAAGAGACAGATGGATGTATAAAGTATTCGTTGCAAAGTTTAGCTTTTCCGGCGTATATTGCTAATAATATAACACTTGATCCGGGGATTTTATTTCTTGTACTTAATCCGGATGAACGAGGAAATGAACATGTGTTTTGGAAATATATTTCAGCAAATCTTCTAAATGAAATTGATTTTTCCAAAGACAGTGCAACTATTACATTCTTTCCTGCGGACGAGATTAAAAATACAGAAGAGAGTGTTGAGATATTATGTAAAAAATTGTCTGAAGTATTAGCAAGACATTTATTCACAAATAAACTTAATTGCCACTCGTTTACTCGTAAAGAGGTTGAGTATATCATTAATAGATGTGATAAAGAAATATCCGAGAGTATAGAGAACCTTGCTCGTCCTGACGAAGATTTTGATAATATTTCCGAACAAATTCTTCCTCGATTAGACGATATGTGTAAAGCTGCCTTAATTATGAATTCAATGAGACTTGGTGTTGCACAACCTGATCTTAAATTGGCTTGGGAACAGTCTCTTTTGAACATTAACACAAAATACCTGTCAGTATTTTATAAAGGACTAAAGTATATTGAGAACCGAGTTCCGGAAGCTGGTCAGTCCGGACGACTAATGCTAAAATATTATAATTTTTTGTGGCAAATCAGAAAAGACTTAAAAAACAGCCATGGCATTGATGTCCTTAAAAACCTTGAAGAATTAAAACCGCCTATTGATGAATTAGATAAACACTATTACACAAGTGTTGCATCATCAGTAGAAAAAGCCGATTTTTCTAAAAGTTATTATTCCAATTCAAGGTACTATATTCAGAAAAAAGTTCCATTTTTTATCGGGACAGAGCGATATTATGAAATCACATTACAATTAGCCGGCATCTATGCGACTAAATATAACCGACTTACGGTTTATACGAAAGAAGATATACCGACCAATTATTCTATTCAAATCAGTTATGCAAACGAAAATATAGATTTGTGGGGAGTAGAATCTAAAATTAAAATAATTTCAGATTGGATGGTTTCCATTTCACCTACAAGCTTAAATAAGTTTGCAAAAATATTAAGATTACCTTGTAGTCTTAATTCAAGACATGGAGAATACCAAGCTCTAATGAGTTTCTTAACAAATACTGGAATTAATTTGCTTGATTTCATAGATTTAAGTCAAAATGAGTTTGATTCAATGATTGAAAGAATCTATGCGAAATCAAAGACAAGACTTTTCAAAGATATTCTCGTTCATCTCAAGCAAATGTATTCGGAATCAGCCGAATATACCACTGGAAAGAATGTTGTTCGTTATTTGTTACAGAATTTAAAAGAAGAAACAATAGAAGGCATTTTGCCAAACGCTTTTGGGAAATGTATGAATGGAAATTTGTATTTAGCAAGTGGTTGTTATCCGTTTGAAAATAGTCCGTTGCTATCTGATATTCTTGGCGGAAAAACAACAGAAGGACACAATTTTCAGCATACATTAAATGCTGTCGGGTATGACGGACTTGAAGAAGTTAGGCCATATCTCACACTGAAAAATGCAATTAAGCAAACAGGGGAAATTTATTTTGAACAAGCTGCTATTTCAAGTTCTGATGCAATTGATAAGTATAATGCACAACTTGATCTATGGGAAAGGCGAAATGGTTACTCTATTTCAGTTGATAATGGCTTTGTGTCTATTGACGCCTACGAAAAAAATACATTATTTATACTGAGAACACTTATAGAACTTTCACATATTGGAAATAGCGGTCAGAAAGAATTGAATAACAGATTCTTACGTGATAATACAGGCGTAATTGAAGATTCTCTAAAGATTGAAGCAATTCGAACTGCGTTTGTGAATTCGCGAGTTTTGTTGATTTATGGAGCAGCGGGCACCGGTAAAACAACACTGATAAACTATATATCAAATTTGATGTCTGGACGCAAAAAGCTATTCTTAACAAAAACGCATACCGCAAAGCAAAATCTAATTCGTAGAATTGATAATCCGGGTACAGGTAGCGAATTTGTTAGTATTGATAGTTTTAATCGTAAAGTTAATCTACCGGACTATGACGTGATTTTTGTTGATGAATGTAGCACTATTGATAATCGTAGTATGGCTACGTTTTTTTCCAAGATTCGTTCTGAGACTTTCATTGTTTTAGCCGGAGATATTCATCAGATTGAATCTATTGAATTTGGAAATTGGTTTAGATATGCCAAAGATATTATATGCGTTCCAAGTGCAAATATAGAGTTACTAAGCACTTGGCGAACAGACGATCAAAATCTTATCAATCTTTGGGATGAAGTAAGAAACCACGGAGATTTAATAACTGAAAAACTTGCAATAGATGGACCGTTCTCTGAGGAAATTGGTTCGGGAATATTTGATAAGTCAGATGAGGATGAGGTTGTTCTGTGCCTGAATTATGATGGAAAATTCGGATTAAACAATATGAATACCTACTTGCAAAACGCAAATACAGCCTCGAAAGCTGTTTCGTGGCAAGAATGGACATATAAGATTGGCGATCCGATTTTGTTTAATGAAAGTCAAAGGTTTTCATTGTTATATAACAACCTGAAAGGAAAAATCGTTGACATTGAGAAGAATAATGATATGATTCGGTTTACCATTGATGTTGCAATGCTTTTGACAGAAAACGATTGCAGACATACCGATATGGAATATATAGAATCATTTGAAGAAAGTACACGTATTCGCTTTTGCATTTATTCAAACAAAGATGACGAAACAGATGAGTCAATTAGAGCAAAATGTATTATTCCATTTCAACTTGCTTATGCCGTGTCTATTCACAAAGCTCAAGGCTTAGAGTATAATTCGGTAAAAATTGTTATCCCTCAAAGTAATTCTGAAATGATAACGCACGGAATTTTTTACACAGCAATTACTCGTGCAAAGAAAAAGCTGAAAATTTATTGGAGCAAGCAGATAATGCAAGATATTGTCAGTGGGTTTGCAAAAGAAGCTTCTATACACAAAAGCATTGAGATTGTCAAGAAGAAGCTAAACTTAGATATGTAAAGCAAGTTAATTAAGAAAACGCCCAAGATCTCTCCGCACTGTCATTATTCGGGGAGGTTTTGGGTATTTTCTTTCACTATGAGCGACTTATAAAGATAAGGTCAATCTAAGTACCAATGTCGCCGTTTGTATGAAAATATCGCATTTTGGCAACAAAAAGCACCGTTTTCTAATTGACAGTGGCTTTTCTTTTTCGGGCAGTATTTAAGAGGGCATAAAGTTCCGAGAGTAATCGGAAAAACTCGACGGAACATCTACTAATGTAAAGAACAAAAGAAAGAAATGACACATTATATAGACAGCATATGGCTTTATTCTGCATTCTATGGCGAACAGCTTCGTATTTCGTTACAATTACATGAGGAAGGAAACAGCTATGCTGCATTCTTGCTTTTATTTAATGTTCTTGAACTTCTCTGTAAGTCGTTAAAAGAATCCGATGATGGAAATATAGTATCGGATATCAAATGGATGCTTGATAATGCTCTAATCACTCCGGAAGAAGAGGCCATTCTTAACGGTCAAGAAGGTATCCGAAAAATCCGTAATATTATGACACACAGAAATCTGTACGAATACTATTTTGAGGATGACGGAATTGTCTATTCATTTGCAGATTCTGAGACTTGGGATATAGCATACGCGAACTATGCGCCTCAAATAATTGAAATAATGTACAATGCAATCGTAAATAAAGAGTAAACAGCTAATAGCGCCTATCTTCAAAATACGGAGATGGGCACTACTTGCATATGTTTAGCAATTCTGTCTGTCCTCTTATTCAGTCAGAGCTACTGTGTAAGTTTTTCTCTGAATATTCTCGATAACAACACTAATGCGGGACAAACGCCATACGGTAAGAATGAAATATCAATGATGATTTTGCTTGTAAATGAGCGAAAGAAAGTTCTAATACGCCATAAATTTAACAACCATACAGAAGTATATCTGCTCTTGTATGGTTGTGTTTCTTCCGCCTTCCGTTTGAAGGCGGCACTCAAAAGTCTTTTTTAGATTGCCTAAGTGAATGTTCAGGAATCAGCCGTGCTTTTACAAATTTTAGATTTATTCTTTCTTCTTCCTATTCGGAAAATTTTCTTCAAGCCAATTTTCAAATTCGGAAAGGGTGATTTTGCCGTCGGTGCATTCGTCACGCTTAGTCATTGCCTGATATTTCCACTTTTTGAAATCCGGCTCTTTGATTTGTCTTACACGCACACGGGCGGCGTAGCGTTTATAATACTTTTGATACAACGGAATGGCGGCATTGTCCGCCATTTTCTTGTTGAAAGGAGCGGTCTTTTATCGAGAGAGTAAAGAAAAACGCCCGGCAAGTTATTTCTTGCTGAGCGTCTTAAAATCATGCCGGAGAGTGACTCCGCTTATCATAATGCTATTTCGAGTTTGTCAATGTTATTTAGTGATCCCTTTCTTTTTTCTCTTGTCTGTAACACCCAACACGGTCAGAACACCACCGCTGATAAACAGCAGAGCGACCCACAGGAGCATATTGCTGTTGTCACCGGTTTTCGGTGAAGTGGTATTGCCGGGTTTATTCTCCGTAGGTTTTGTCGGAT
>DAVZKM010000074.1:0-8255 GCA_052272245.1 Eubacterium sp. | reverse complement strand
AACAGAAAGGTATTCAACCACGGCCTTGCACCGAACGACTACAAGGTTAATTTAGGAGAATAAAAATGGCAATAGAAAACGAAGTATGGAGTGAAATAAAAATCACAGTCGGTACAAAGGATATTGAGATTGCAGGCAACATTGCAAATATGGTTGTGCCTTACGGGATATATATTGAGGACTATTCCGACCTTGAAAACGAGGTTATGGAAATAGCGCACATTGACCTTATTGAGGAAAGTCTGCTTGAAGCGGACAGAAGCAAGGGCATTATCCACGTTTACGTAAACCCTCACGAAAACCCGATTGAAGCGGTTTCATTTATCGAGGAAAGGCTTAAGGAGCAGGATATTGAATATTCAATCCAAATTGACGATTGCGCAACAGAGGATTGGGTAAACAATTGGAAGCAATATTTTCACCCTATGCCTATAGGAGAAAAGCTTCTTATCCGCCCGACTTGGGAGGACGAATATGATGCAGGAGGCAGAAAGGTGCTCCACATTGAACCGGGTCTTGCATTCGGAACAGGAAGCCACCCGACAACAAAATTATGCCTTGAAACGCTCGAAAAATACATTGACGAAAGCTCAACGGTTCTTGATATTGGCTGCGGCAGCGGCATTCTTTCTATCGCCTCCCTCCTCCTCGGCGCAAAAAGCGCCTTCGGCGTTGATATTGATTCGCTTGCGGTTAAAACAGCGCAGGCAAACGCACTTGAAAACGGCTTTGACGAAAGCAAATTTAAGGCAGTTCAGGGCAATTTGTCAGACAAGGTAAGCGGAAAATACAGTGTAGTTGTTGCAAACATTGTTGCCGATATCATTATGGAATTCAACAAAGAGGTCGGCAAATATCTTGAAGATGACGGCGTATATATCACGGGCGGAATAATTGAAAGCAGAGAGGACGAGGTCCTTTTAAGCTTTGCTCAAAACGGCTTTGAGATTAAAGAACGCTTTGAGGAAAAGGGTTGGCTCGTATTCGTTGTTAAAAAGAGTAAGTAAACGATTTTGCAATAAAAACTACCGTAGGGGGCGAACGTTGGTATCCCTATGGTAAGACATATAAAAAAGCACCCACCGGGGTGCTTTTTATTTTGCCGAATATCAAATTATTTACTATGCTTCAATTCGTCGAACACTTCCGTAATTTCCTTTTCAGGCTTTGGGGTGAGAAGTGACACTATAATGTTTACCAAAAGTCCGCAAATAAATGCAGGGAGAAGCTCATAGATGTCAAAGATACCGCCGAGCTTAGCAATAGCGTTTTTCCATACGAACACCATAACTCCGCCGACAATCATACCTGCAAGTGCACCGTAGCGATTTGACCTCTTCCAGAAAAGGGAGAGAAGCATAACAGGGCCAAACACAGCGCCGAAACCTGCCCACGCAAATGAAACGATACCGAATACAGACGAATTTGAGTTCCAAGCGATAATTACACCGATAACGGAAATCGCAATAAGAGTTATTCTTGCAACAATCATTTGAGCAGTTTCGCTGAGCTTAATTCTGAAAAGTCCCCCGATGATATTTTCACTTGCGGCAGAAGATGCGGCAAGAAGCTGACTGTCTGCAGTAGACATTGTACTTGCCAAAATACCTGCAAGGATAATACCTGCCAAAAGAGCCGGAACAACGCCGATCTTTGAAAGAAGGTTTGCAATTTGAACAATAACGGTTTCGCTGTCCTTAAATTCAGGAAGTGCGCCCTCTTTAATCATAGCCATACCCACAACGCCGATTAAAACGGCAACGGCCATTGAGATAACAACCCAAATTTCAGCAACACGCCTTGAAACCTTAACCTTATCCGGATTTTCAATAGCCATAAATCTTAAAAGAATATGCGGCATACCAAAGTACCCAAGGCCCCAAGCAAGAGTTGAAATAACTTTAATTGCGCCATAGCTTCCTGCCGAATTTGTTGCGGCATTATAGCCCTCAAAGAAATTAAGATAGCCCGGAAGATTTTTGGCATTCATAATAACCTGTTCCATTCCGCCTGCCTGATTAATTCCGAAAACAAGAACGATAATAAGAGCAACAGTCATAATAATTGACTGAATAAAATCAGTCATTGAAGCCGCATTAAAACCGCCGAGAGAAGTATAGCCTACAATAACAATAGCCGAAACAACCATTGCAATATGATAATCGATGTTGAAAAGAGTACCGAAAAGTTTGCCGCAAGCTGCAAAGCCTGAAGCGGTATAAGGCACAAAGAACACAATAATCATAAATGCCGCAACAGCCATAATAAGTCTGCTTTTGTCATTATATCTTTTAGAAAAATAATCGGGAATTGTTATAGCATTAATTCTTGCCGAATATTTACGAAGCTTTTTGGCAACGATAAGCCAATTGAGATATGTACCTACCGCAAGACCGATAACAGTCCATCCGACTTCTGCAAGGCCGCTTGCAAGAGCAAGACCCGGCAAGCCCATAAGAAGATAGCTTGACATATCCGATGCCTCAGCACTCATTGCCGTAACAAGAGGACCAAGCTTACGTCCGCCGAGATAAAAATCGCCGACATTTTTTGTTTTTTTTGAGTAAATTACGCCAATCATAACCATAGCAACAAGATAAACCGCTATGGAAATCATTATGCATATTTGTGCTTTTGTCATAAATATGCCTCCAAATAAAAAATAAGCCGTTACAAAATATAACGGTTTATTTTAACATATTATTAATAAAATGTAAAGGTATATTAGATTTAAATATGCTCAAGCAAATTGCCTTGTTCGAGCCTCGCAATTATACAACGATAAAAAAAGACACCATTAAAAACGGTGTCCTTTTTTATGGAGCGGATGACGAGGCTCGCCCGTAGAAAGCTAAAGCTTTCGCCGGCACGCACGCAGGCACCGAAACAATCCACCGGATTGTTTCTATTTGCCCAAGCAAATTGCCTTGTTCGACCCTCGCAGTTATACAACGATAAAAAAAGACACCATTAAAAACGGTGTCCTTTTTTATGGAGCGGATGACGAGGCTCGCCCGTAGAAAGCTAAAGCTTTCGCCGGCACGCACGCAGGCACCGAAACAATCCACCGGATTGTTTCTATTTGCCCAAGCAAATTGCCTTGTTCGAGCCTCGAAGTTATACAACGATGAAAAAAGGACACCATTAAAAACGGTGTCCTTTTTTTATGGAGCGGATGACGAGGCTCGAACTCGCTACCTCAACCTTGGCAAGGTTGCGCTCTACCGGGTGAGCTACATCCGCAAGTGCAAGTCAAATTATACACAAAGTATGTATCTTTGTCAAGACTTTTTTGAAAAAAATATAACTATTTAGTTGTTTACAATATCAATATTTTTTGATATCATATAATATAAGAAAGAGGACAAATATATGGAATATAAAGCATTACCGTTTTCATCTGTTTGGGAAAACGGAATTTTCAATTTACCTACCAAGCTTGTAGACGAATATTTAAAACTCGCAAGCGAATATCAGCTTAAAGCACTTTTATACATTTTCAGAAATAATGGGCAGGCAAGCACAAATGATGTTGCAAAGGCGCTCGGCCAAACAGTAAATGACACTGACAATTTGCTTGAATTTTGGGTTGAAGAGGGCATACTGTCGGTTGACGGCAGCATTATCACTCAAAAAATCGCACCAAAAAGTAATGAGCAAAAAGAAAATAACATTGTTGTTAAAGAAACAATTTCAGCCCCTACCCTATCACCAAAAGATATAGTTACCGTTTTGCGTGAAAGCCGTGAGCTTCAATCTCTTGTAAACGAGGCGCAAAAAGTGCTCGGCAGAACAATAAGCACGGCAGAACAGGCAATAATAATCAATATGGTCAACTACTACGGATTAAAACCCGAAGTTGTTTTGATGATACTTGAATATTACAGAAACGAAAAGCAAAAGGGTATGTCGATAAGCTTTGCATACATCAACGCTATGGCAAAAAATTGGAGCGATGAGGGCATTAGCAGTATCGGAGAGGCTGAGGAAAAGCTTCAGGAAATTGAGCGAGGCAACAGAGTTTGGAACGAAATTGTTGCAATTACAGGCATCAGGCACAGAAAGCCGACCGTTAAACAGAGAGAAATGGTGCTTAGCTGGTTTAACGATTTTGACATAACTATGATTGCCATTGCCGCAGATATTATGAAAGAGAACATACCCGAACCTAAGCTCAGCTACATAAATTCAATACTCAAAAAGTGGAAAAAGTCAAATATCAAAACTCCTGCCGACGTTGAACGGGAGCAGGCTGAATTTGAAAAGGCAAGAGCTGAAAAAGAAAGCCGAGGAAAAAATTCAGACAAGCTTTCAAGCAAGCCGACATTTGACATTGAACAAATTGAGCGTGACGCATTAAATAATTTTGAAATTTAAGGAGGTGCAAAATGTCTTATTCAATAGAAACTTATGACAAGGCGCAGTCGATACTTGACAGGCGAAAGGAAAGAGCAACGATTGAGGCGCAGGACAGAGCGGACGAGCTTTGTGCAAAAATCCCCGAACTTAACACGATTAACAGAAAGCTTGCGCAAATCGGACTTAACATATCAAAAACATTTTTTACAAGTAATAATCCGAAAGATGATATCGACAAGTTGCGAGCAGAAAGCCTTGCACTTCAAGAGGAAAAGAAAAATCTTTTAAAGAAAAACGGATATGGCGAAAATGCACTTGCAATAAAATATACCTGTCCTGCGTGCAAAGATACAGGTTTCATTAACGGCAGAAGGTGCAAATGCTTTATTAATCTTTTAAAGGATATTGAACGTGAAAAGATTGAAAAAATCGCACCGATTGAGGAATGCACATTTGAAGCATTCAATACAGAGTATTATCCCGACAATGCCGAAAACAGTGAAATATCGCCGAGAAGAAGAGCCGAGAAAATCAAAGAAAATTGCATAAGATATGCAACTAATTTCAGTAAGTCTTCAAAAAGTTTATTTTTTATGGGAGGAACGGGACTCGGAAAAACCCATCTTTCGCTTGCAATTGCAAACGTTGCAATTAACAAAGGATACAGCGTTATTTACGGCACGGCGCAAAACATTTTAGGTGATTTGCAAAACGAAAATTTCGGCAGACTTGATAATTTAAAATACAAGGAAAACGAAATTTTAGACGTTGATTTACTTATTCTTGACGATTTGGGAACAGAGTTTAAAAACGCATATACCGTTTCGTGCTTATATAACATTATCAACACACGTATCGGTGCTAAGCTTCCGACAATTATTTCAACAAATTATACAATCAAGGAACTTTTAGGCTTTTATGACCAACGAATAACCTCGAGAATAACCGGTGAATATTCACTTTTAACCTTAGAAGGCAACGACATAAGATACATAAAAAAATAAGAGGGTATCATTATGAAAGACTTATTAATTAAAATTAAGAACTTTTCAATAATTACAATCATTGCATCATTTGTTATAGGCTTAGTGCTTCTTATTTGGCCAAACGAGTCAATAACGGCAGTCAGCATTTTAACGGGTGTTACAACTATTTTGCTTGGTGTAACTGCTTGGATATCTTATTTTGCAAAAGAAAAAAGCGTTATACTTGCAACAGCAGGAACGGTTTGCATTATCATTGGTGTAATTATATGCGTTAAATATCAAAGCATTATTGCAATTTTACTGTTTTTGTTTGGTATATTCATTACAATAAGCGGTGCGGTTGATTTAATCACCTCGTTTTATTCAAGAGCAAGCGGTCTTGGCACTTGGGGTGTTTCAACAGTTCTTTCGGCAGCAGTGCTTATTTTAGGCGTTGTGATTATGGTTAATCCTCTTCACACAAGTCAGGCGCTTGTAAGGCTTGTAGGCGCAGGACTTCTTGTTTATGCGATTGTAGATTTAGTAACATTTATTCAGGTTAAAAGAGTTGCCAAGGAAATCAAAGAGGAATTTAAAAACATTGAGCCGCCAATCGTCGATACCGACGCAAAAGAGGTAAACAATGATGACGAAATCGATTCAGACGGCAGAGAAGTATAGAAACACGGCTCCGGCAATAAAGCGAAGATTGAAAAATCAAACCAATGCCTGACTTTAAATGCCGGTATTATTACACAGTTAAAAAGACTGACAAAAGAGAAAGCAGCTAATCATTACGATTAGCTGCTTTTATATTTAACTGTTAAACCGAAAGTTTAACGTCTTTTGCAAGTTTACCGTGATAAATTGCATTTGAAATATTAACAGGCGAAAGGAAAACCTTAGCTTGCTTTAAAAGAGTGTCGAGCTTATTACGGCTAAATTTAACATCCGAAAGGCTATAAACGGATATACTCTCGGCAAGCTCACGCAAGGTCATATTTTCATCTTTTTGAATAGTTACGGTTTTGCTTTCATTAGGCAAAAGGTCAAAGAAATTATCGCTAAACGGCAAAACGGATTTATTGCTTTCAAGCTTAACAAGGCGTGCGAATGCGTCACTTTTAACCGTAATTTTAAGCTCACTCTCCCTTATTTCAATTTTCGTCTTGAGCTTTGCCTTAGGAAGTGAAAGCTTCTTTTCCTTATCAAAAAGAACTGTCTTTTGCTGTAATACTTCTCCGTTTTTAATAAGCCTTACGGCAATGCCGGTATGCTTTAAATCATAAGTTTTTGAAAGCTCATTTACATCAAGGTCAAAAACGCATTCATTTTTAACTTTATCAATCGTAATCTGCTTTTCGGCTGTCTCTTTAGTAGAACTTACAAAATCAAAAATTTCATAAGATACGGCTATATCCTGAGGAGTATTCAAATCGTTGAGCGCATATATCTTGACATAATCCTTTGTATCCTCAATTGATACGCTCAATGGTGCATTAAAATGCCTTGCGCCATACTGAAGCGCCTTGTAGTTACCGTAATAATCGATACTCGACCACGAACAAACACCCCAACAATCGTTTAACTGCCAATACATTGAGCCGTTGCATCTGCCCTTATTTCTTCTCCAATGCTCTGTTGCGTTTGCTATGCACTCGTTTTGCGTAACCTGAGAAAGATAAACCATATCCTTAAAGTTCTTAGGCAAATTAAAACGAGAGGCCACATAATAAACCATTTTATCATTACCGTTTGCACATTTTTGGTGAGCGTTAAACACTTTATCATCAAGCGAATAATTGCCTTTATGCTCGGCAAAAATATCAATTGTTTTCATATCGGGCAAGCTTTCAAAGCCAAATTCACTGCAAAAGCGAGTAAGTCGCTTACGATAATAATTCATAGGCTTTAAGCCGTGCCAAACCGCCCACAAATGAGTATCGCCGACATTATCACTGCTGACTCCGTAATTATGCTTTTCGCCGACAGGAGATGTAGGAGTATAAGGGGTTGAATTATCATATTTTCTGATTTCATTTTCAAGAATATGATAGAAAAACTTTTCGGTCCAATCAACATACATAGTCATATAAACCCAAGCCATATGCATGTCCTCAATCTCATTATTACCGTTCCAAACGGCAAGAGACGGATGATGGCAAAGCCTTTTGACGTTATATTCTACCTCTCTTTTTACATTTGAAAGGAAGTCATCATCAAAAAACGGATACGCTTGGCAAGCGAACTGAAAATCCTGCCAAACAAGTATACCACGTTCGTCGCAGGCATCATAAAATTCATCGCTTTCATAATATCCGCCGCCCCAAATTCTAATCATGTTCATATTAGAAAACTGAACGGCATCGAGAATATAATCAAGCTTTTTCTTATCAAATCGGGTAATAAAACTGTCAGGAGGAATATAATTTGAACCTTTAATAAAAAGCGGAACTCCATTTAAAACAAATTGAAAATTCCTGCCGTATTTATCAATTTCCCGGTTGAGTTCAATCGTTCTTAATCCAAGCCTTTTACTTTGCTCATCTAATACTTTTTCACCTGCTTTAAGAGTTATAGATACGGTATAAAGCGGTTGTTTTTTATTTGACGACAGCTCATACGTCCACCAAAGTTCAGGATTTTCAATAACAAATTCAGCACTGTTTCCCATTTGAGTAAGAACAGAGCCGTCAGGGCAAATCACCTTTATTTCGCTATTATAATTACCAAACGAGGTCACATCGGCTTTCGCATTGATAATTGCCTTGCCGTCATCAAGCCTTTGCGTTACGGCAAGATAATCAATTTTGGCAGTATTTACAAATTGAAGCTCAATATCCTTAGTAATACCTGAAAGCGGCAAAACCGGACCCCAGTCCCAGCCAAAATGCGATTGCGGCTTGCGTATATGAACAATACCGTTTTGAC
>DAVZKM010000073.1:0-8423 GCA_052272245.1 Eubacterium sp. | reverse complement strand
TTTGAATAAACAGATTATCTCTTTGAGAACTGGGGTGCACGACGTGCTTTTTTGAGACCCGGTTTCTTTCTTTCCTTCATTCTTGGGTCACGAGTGAGGAAGCCTGCCTTCTTAAGAGCAGGACGAAGTGACTCGTCATACTGAAGAAGAGCTCTTGCAATACCGTGACGGATTGCGCCTGCCTGGCCTGTTACGCCACCGCCGTTTACTCTGCATACAACATCAAGCTTTTCACCTGTTTCTGTAAGAGTGAGTGGCTGACGAACGATAAGCTTAAGTGTTTCAAGACCAAAGTAATCGTCAATATCTCTGTCGTTGATTGTGATTTTGCCGGTACCTGCGTATAAGCGTACACGTGCTACTGATTCTTTTCTTCTACCTGTTCCGTAGAAATATGGATTAGTTTCATACATAACTCAGATACCTCCTATTATAATTCATAAGCTACAGGCTTCTGAGCCTCGTGCTTATGGTCTGCGCCCTTGTAGATATGGCATCTTGTAAGTTGCTTTCTGCCGAGTGTTGTATCAGGAATCATACCCTTAACAGCAAGCTGCATAGCAAAGTCGCTCTTTTCAGCCATAAGTGTGCCGTACTTAACTTCCTTAAGGTTACCGATATAACCTGTGTGATGCTGATAAAGCTTCTTGTTAAGCTTGTCACCTGTAAGAACTGCTTTGTCTGTGTTGATAATAATTACGAAGTCACCGCAATCTACGTTTGGTGTGAAGATTGGCTTGTGCTTACCTCTGAGAAGAACTGCAGCTTCACTTGCTACACGACCAAGAGGCTTGCCGGCAGCGTCAATAACATACCAGTTACGAGTGATTTCGTCAGCTTTTGGTAAAAATGTTGACATAATCAAATCCTCCTAAATAATTAACCTAAACGGTTCTTTTTTCTTTTGCTCGAATATAATAACACAAGAGAGTTTAATAGTCAATAATAATTTTATAAATATAGTAATAATCTCTCATTTACTCACTTTTTCTCGCTTTTTCATATATAATGCTCAATTAAAATATAAAACAAGGGTAACAGCAGATTAGCCGTTACCCTTAAATATTTTTAACTATTATCAGTCTTTGCTCGGAGCATAGAAATCAACAAGCTTTGCAAGCTTATTATATTTTTCAATTGAATTTTCTGCAGCAATACCAAAGAGTTCCTCTGCCTTGCCTGGGAAT
The DNA here is from genome assembly GCA_052272245.1 of Eubacterium sp. Lineage (GTDB taxonomy): Bacteria > Bacillota > Clostridia > Oscillospirales > Acutalibacteraceae > Eubacterium_R. Next base: position 7,236 of record DAVZKM010000073.1, on the reverse strand, counting down.
GAACGCTTAAGAGCAGAATATCTTGTTTCGCCCTCGATAAATTCAACATAATCAGCTGTAGGAGCCTTGCTGTCAAGCGAGAATGGGTTTTTACCCTCCTGTGCAAGTGCAGGATTAAATCTAAATAAGTTCCAATATCCTGCAGCAACAGCCTTTTTCTGCTCAGCCTGGTTAAACGGCATCTTGATACCGTGGTTAATACAAGGAGCATAACAGATGATAAGCGAAGGTCCGTTATAAGCGGCAGCCTCTTGAAATGCCTTAAGGCATTGAGCGGCATTAGCACCCATAGCAACCTGAGCAACATATACATAGCCGTAGCTCATAGCTATTTGAGCAAGGTCTTTCTTCTTAACTACCTTACCGGAAGCGGCAAACTTAGCAACCGCACCTGTAGGAGTAGCCTTAGAAGCCTGACCGCCTGTATTAGAATAAACCTCTGTATCAAATACTACGATATTAACGTCCTGATTTTGAGCGATTACGTGGTCAAGACCGCCGAAACCGATATCATAAGCCCAGCCGTCACCGCCGAATATGAATTGATACTTCTTAGCGGCATAGTCCTTATCCTTAAGGAAATCGGCCTTAGCGTCATTAGCCTCGCCGTCAAGCTCTGCATTTTCAAGAGCGGCAATAAGCGCATCTGCAGCCTCAGTATTTGTTGCGGCATTTTCATAAGTATCAAGCCAAGCCTGAGCCTCAGCCGAAACAGATGTTTCAAGAAGAATCTGTGCGTCAGCGGCAAGTCTTTCACGGATTTGATTTTGAGCAAGCATCATACCGTAACCGAATTCGGCATTATCCTCGAAGAGTGAGTTAGACCAAGCAGGACCGTGACCGTTTTTGTCAACAGTATACGGCGTTGACGGAGCAGAACCGCCCCAAATTGACGAACAGCCTGTTGCATTTGCGATATACATTCTGTCGCCGTAAAGCTGGGTAGCAAGCTTAGCATAAGGTGTTTCACCGCAGCCTGCGCAAGCACCTGAAAATTCAAGATAAGGCTTTCTGTACTGAACTCCGATAGTATTATTTGTAAGCACCTCCGGCTTAGCGTCAATCTGCGAAAGAGCGTCATAAATCGGCTGAGATTTAAGCTGAGAAGCGATCGGCTTCATTGTAAGCGACTTTGTAGGGCAAACATTTGCACAAGAGCCACAGCCTGTGCAGTCAAGAGTTGAAACAATAATTGCGTATTGATAATCGGTCTTTTTATGCTTAACAAGCTGTGTACCTTCAGGAGCATTCTTTACCTCTTCATCATTAAGGCAAACAGGGCGAATAACTGCGTGAGGGCAAACCATTGAACAAAGGTTACACTGAGCACATTTTGTGCCGTCCCATTCAGGAACGGTAATAGCAATACCTCTCTTTTCAAACGCAGCGGAGCCTTGAGGATATACACCGTCCGCTCTGTCTACAAACTTAGAAACAGGTAAATCATCGCCGTGGAGATGGTCAATAGGATGAAGAATATTCTTAACAAAGTCTTTCATTTCAGGGCGATTTGTAGGAATTACAAGTTCATTTTCCTCGTCAACCGCATTCTTCCAGCTTTCAGGTACGTCTATCTTAACAATTTCCTTAGAGCCACGGTCAATACCATTGCAGTTAGCGTTTACGATAGCTTCGCCCTTCTTAGAGAACTTCTTAACAACAGCCTTTTTCATAAGCTCAATTGCCTTATCAACAGGGATAATATTTGCAATTGTGAAGAATGCAGACTGAAGAATGGTTGAAGCTCTGCCCGGAAGCCCTACTTCCTCGGCAATCTTAATACCGTTGATAGTGTAGAAATTAATATTATTTTCTGCAATATATCTCTTCATCTTGGAAGGAAGCTGTTTATTAAGTTCCTCAGGTGACCAAATACAGTTGAGAAGGAATGTACCGCCCGGCACAATATCCTGCACCATATCGTATTTGGTTACATAAGACGGATTGTGACACGCAACAAAATTAGCCTTATTGATAAGATATGTTGAAGTAATCGGAGATGAACCGAAACGAAGATGAGATACGGTTATACCGCCTGACTTTTTCGAGTCATAGAAGAAATAACCCTGAGCATACATATCCGTATTATCGCCGATAATCTTGATAGAATCCTTATTTGCACCGACTGTTCCGTCAGAGCCGAGTCCCCAGAATTTGCAAGAGGTCGTACCCTTAGGTGTTGTATCAGGGCTTTCGGTAACATCAAGTGAAAGATTCGTTACATCATCGTTGATTGAAAGAGTAAACTCCGTCTTAGGCTTCTCTGCATTCATATTGTTATAAACAGAAATAATATGAGCAGGAAGCGTATCCTTTGAACCTAAGCCGTAACGTCCGCCGTAAACAGGTACATTGCTGAACTTAGAGTTTTTAAGAGCGGCAACAACATCAAGGAAAAGAGGTTCGCCGAGTGAACCGGGTTCTTTAGTTCTGTCAATGACAGAAATGGTCTTAACACTGTCAGGAATAACATCAATAAGGTGTTTAACAGAGAAAGGTCTGTAAAGATGAACCTTAATCATTCCAACCTTTTCGCCACGTGCGTTAAGAAAATCAACCGTTTCCTTAATAGTATCGCAAACAGAGCCCATAGCAACAATTACTCTGTCGGCATCCTCTGCACCATAGTAGTTAAAAAGCTTATAATCGGTACCGAGCTTTTCATTAACCATATTCATATACATCTCGGTTGTTGCAACAGCGTCATTATAATACTTATTGCAAGCCTCTCTGTGTTGGAAGAATATATCACTGTTTTCAGCCGAACCACGAAGAACAGGTCTTTCAGGATTAAGCGCTCTTGCACGAAATGCCTGAACATCATCCATATCCACCATTGATTTGAGTTCATCATAATCCCAAACATCAATCTTTTGAATTTCGTGAGAAGTACGAAAACCGTCAAAGAAATGCAAAAACGGCACTCTGCTCTTAAGTGTTGAAAGGTGAGCTACTGCGCCAAGGTCCATAACCTCCTGCACATTAGCCGAGCAAAGCATTGCATAACCCGTTTGGCGGCAAGCCATAACGTCTGAATGGTCGCCGAAAATGTTAAGTGCGTGAGTAGATACGCAACGAGCCGATACGTGGATAACAGACGGAATAAGCTCGCCTGCGATTTTATACATATTAGGAATCATTAAAAGAAGACCCTGCGATGCCGTATATGTTGTAGTAAGTGCGCCGGCTGAAAGTGAGCCGTGAACAGCACCTGCCGCACCGCCCTCAGATTCCATCTCCGCAACACGTACTGTTTGCCCGAAAATATTTTTTACTCCTCTTGCTGCCATAGCGTCCGTTTCCTCAGCCATATTTGATGACGGAGTAATAGGATAAATAGCAGCGACCTCTGTGAACGCATAACTAACGTGCGCAGCAGCACTGTTACCGTCCATGGTCTTTTTCTTTCTTGCCATTAAATTTCCTCCCTTAAGTTAAAAACGAACGTAATTTTATGATATAGATATAATATATCACCAAAAATCACGTCACTCTTTTTTTGATTATATCATTAAAATTATTAAATTTCAACAATTTATGTTATACATTCGTTATACAAAATTGCAATTTTCACTAATTAATCCTTTTTACCGATTGCAATATCGACGCCTGAAGCCGGAGCTATTGTAACACTGTTTTCGTTTGACTTAATTGTTGCAGCGTTTCCGGTCAGCTCAACTCCTGAAATTGACACGTTAACCTTAACATCGCCCTTAATTTTGCCGAGGCTGTACTTTTTAACGGTTTTTCCGTCAAGTTTAACCACCTCATAGTCAAGCTGATTTTTCTTGTCATTAGGGTCATCAATTTTAAGTGTTTTGTATTCCTTGTCCTTATCGGTCTTATACTTTACAGTAAGCTTTGCCTGCTTTAAATCGCTTGAATTAGGCAACTGAACCCTTACAATAACCTCACGCTTTTCAGGCTTTTGGGTAGTGGTTTCCTTAGTAGGTGTTTCTTTTTTATCTGTTGTGGTTTCATTCTTTTCGGTTACTTCTGTTTTCTTAGTCAATGAAGCTTTTTTTGTGGTTTTGTCCTTGTCGGAAGCCTTTGTTTCGTTTTTCTTCGTTGAAGCCGCCTTAGAGGAAACGTCACCCTTTGAGGCAGACGCAGTTGAAGAAGCATTGCCGTCTTTCCCGGACTCGGTTGACACCTCGGTCACAACCTTACCCTGCTCATCTGTAACAGTTTCGCCATTTTCGTCAGTAACAGGAATGGTGGCCTCTGTATCGGTATATTTTTTCGAAGAACAGGATACAAAAGCAAATGCCACCGTAATAATCATAACAACAGCTAATAAAGCCGCAATAAATTTTTTCATAAATAACACTCCTAAATATTAATTATATAAATGCGTTAAACGATGCGTCACTCGGCATTCTCCAGTCCCCTCTCGGGCTGAGTGAAACAGAGCCGACCTTTGGAGAGTCGGGAATACAAGAACGCTTAAACTGACTGATAAAAAATCTTTTTATAAACACAGCCAGCCATTTTGAAATCGTATTTTCATCATATTTGCCGTCGAAAGCTTTAAGTGCAAGCCTTTTAAGCTTATTTTTTTCAAAGCCGAAGCGAACAAAATTATACAAAAAGAAATCGTGAAGCTCATAAGGACCGATATTATCCTCGGTTTTTTGAGCAATATTTCCGTTTTCGTCAGGCGGCAAAAGCTCAGGCGATACAGGCGTATCAAGTATATCGAAAAGAATGTCCGCCGTTTTTTTATCGCTTACATTTGCAACATATTCAACAAGATATTTAACAAGAGTTTTAGGAACGCTTGCATTAACGCCGTACATACTCATATGATCCCCGTTATATGTGCACCAGCCCATTGCAAGCTCGCTCAAGTCACCTGTTCCGACAAGAAGCTTGCCGTGCTTATTTGCAAGGTCAAAAAGAATTTGCGTTCTCTCCCTCGCCTGCGTATTTTCATAAGTGATATCCTTAACTAAGCTGTCATGCTCAATATCTTTCATATGCAAAATGCATGCTTCCTTAATACTGATTTCCTTAATCGTAACTCCGAGAGATTTCATAAGGTCGATTGCATTTTGATAAGTCCTGTCCGTCGTGCCGAAACCCGGCATTGTAACGCCCAAAATATCGCTGTTATTTTTACCAAGAAGTTTCATTGCAGAAACGCTTACAAGAAGTGCAAGAGTCGAATCGAGGCCGCCGGAAATACCGACAACGACGCCGTTTGAGCCAACATGTTCAATCCTCTTTGCAAGTCCGCTTGCCTGAATGGCAAAAATTTCTTTGCATCTTTGCGCTCTTTTATGATTATCACTTGGAACAAAAGGCATTGAATCAACAAACCTGTTCTCAAGGTCATTATTTTTATTTACAAGATTTAATTTAACGCACTCTATTTTATCACTGCTGTTTTTAAACGACATATTTGAACGTCTTTGGCTTAAAAGCCTTTCAACATCAACATCGGCAACGGTAAGCACATTTTCACGCTTAAAGCGTTCTCCCTCGCTCAAAACCGTTGCGTTTTCACACACAAGAGTTGCTCCCGAAAAAACAAGATCGGTTGTACTTTCAAAAACGGAAGCGCCCGAATAAATATAAGCACAAACACACCTTGCAGACTGATTAGCTACAAGTTCACGGCGATACTGCGCCTTTGAAACGTATTCGTCGCTTGCCGAAAGATTTGCAATAATATTTGCACCGCATAAAGCAAGAAAACCGCTTGGCGGGTTAGGCACCCACAAATCCTCACAAAGTTCAACACCGAGGATTGCGCCGCCGCCCAAATCAAAAACAATATCGCCTATTCTAGTATCAAATCCGGCATAAGAAATGCTTTGTGTCTCTTTAAAATCAAAGCCCGAAGCAAACCATCTTTTTTCGTAAAATTCGTTATAATTTGCAAGGTGCTTTTTGGGCACAATACCTTTAACGCCGTCCTTATCAATCACAACAGCGCAATTATAAAGTTTATTAAAGAAAGGCACGGGAGCGCCGACAAGAAGGACTATATCCTTACCCTTAATATAATCGGCAAGTTCGGTCACTGCCTTCTCGCTTTCATTCAAAAGTGTTCGTGTAAAGAACAAATCCGCACATGTATAGCCTGTAACAGAAAGCTCCGGAGTAATAAGAAGCTTAACATTTTTTTCAAGTGCGCTGTCAACTACTTCTTTAATTATAGACGTATTAAAGTTCACATCTGCAACCTTGAGCTTTAAGCTGCATGCAGCCGTTTTTATAAATCCGTAATTCATTTAACCACCAATAATATTTTATAATTAATATATTAACACATTATTTACAATACTTTAAATCATTGTAATTTTAAACTTGAAAGAAGCAGTTTCGTCCTTTTCAAGAACAGTCATTCCTCTTTTATGTTCAAAAAGTCCGTCCTCGTCATTACAGCTTGCAAGCCCTGTCCACGGCTCAAGAGCAACAAAAGGAGCTTCACCGACAGCAGACCAAATAAGAAGATTGTTCATATCCTGAAATTCTATCTTTACACCTTTACCGCTTTTGCCGATAAGAGTAGCGCTTTTAGCTTCACAATTTTCAAAAATGAGTGCATCCTTTTCCTCAAACAATTCGTGAACAAGAGAAAGTGTATCACCACCGTGCATTTCGTCAAAATTTTCAAACACGTTTACAAGCCCTGTATGATGATCGGGTCTTAGGCATGGCTTGGTAATATTTTTATCGAAAACAACCTTGTAATCCTCGAATTTTTCACCATTTGAAAGCGGACAATTAAACGCAGGGTGACCGCCGATAACAAACGGAAGCTTATCCTCGCCCATATTGGTGACTATATATTCATTAGTAACGGTATCGCCGTTAATCGTATATTTGATTCTAAGTTCATAATCAAACGGAAAGTCACGCCTTGTATTTTTATCGCTTCTTTGAACAAAAGTAACGCTGTTTTTATGCTGTTCTAAAACCTCAAAAGGATTAATTCTTGCAACACCGTGACGTTTCATTTTGCACTTTTTGCCGAAAGCCTCCATTTCACCGTTTGGAATCACACCTGTAATCGGAAAACAAACGGGCGCCTGCCCTGCCCAATATTTGGCATCTCCCTGCCAAAGATATTCCGTATTATTTTTATTAAGCGAATTAAGCATTGCGCCGTCAAGACCCAAAACGGCATAATTTTCGCCGCTTGTAATTTTTATTTTCATAGTTGCACCCCTAAAATAAACAAAAATTTATACATATCAATTATAGCTTATATAAAAATATAATGCA
>DAVZKM010000072.1:0-8693 GCA_052272245.1 Eubacterium sp. | reverse complement strand
TCGCCCGCCTCAACAGCCGGACGGGTTAAAATAATCCTGTCCACTTCTTTGGCACGAAAAGCCGTAACTGCCATTGCAACGGCAAGATACGTTTTGCCGGTTCCGGCAGGACCGATGCCAAAAGTAATTGTATTATTTGCTATAGCGTCGCAATACCTTTTTTGACCGAGCGTTTTAGGCTTAACAGGTCTGCCCTTGGACGAAATACAAATCGTGCCGCTGCTTATTGACGCTATTTTATCTTCATTGCCCTCATTGACAAGAGATAAAACATAGCGAACATTTTGCTCCGTCAGGCTTTCACCCTTATTAATCATAGCAAGCATTGAGCGCAAGGCTCTTGCCGCTTTATCAACATTTTCGACATCGCCCATAACTTTCAGTTCAGAACCACGTGAAATAATTGAAACATCATATTCATTTTCAATAAGTTTAACATTTTCATCAAAGCTGCCGAATAGGCTGACCGCCTGTTCCATAGCTTCAAATTCTATAATTTGTTCCGCCATATTTTCGCCTTATTTTTCAACTTATACTTTTTCTACTTTAATCTTACCGATTCTTCTGTCTTTTACATCCAAAACGGTAAAAACAAGATCATCATATTTAACACTATGCACCTTTTTATCATTTTCACGTGGAAGATAACCCAAAAGAGTGATAACAAAGCCTGCTATTGTGTCGTAATCGCCGTCGGGGATTTGAATGCCAAACGCTTTTGATACATCGTCAATATCCGCAAAACCGTCAAAAGTGAATGTACTGTCGTTAATCTTAGTTATACTTTGCTCTTCCTCACCGTCATATTCGTCACAAATATTGCCCACTATGCTTTCCAGTATATCCTCCATAGTAACAAGACCTGCCGTGCCTCCGTATTCATCAATAACTATTGCGAGCATAACTCTTGCTTCAGTCATTTTGGCAAAAAGCTTGCCGCAAGGCATAGACTCCGGCACAAAAAGCGGTTTTCTTGTATATGACAAAAGTTTTTCATCCTTTGACACAGGCTTGCCGACAAATTTAAGCAAATCTTTAACATAAAGCACACCGCAGATACGGTCAAGATCTTCATCATAAACAGGCAGACGTGAATTACCGTACTCAATAGCAAGTTCCACAGCTTTTTCAACACTCAAATTGCAATCAAGCGCATTTATATCGATTCTGTGGGTCATTATATCCCCTGCATCTAAATCGTCAAACTCGAAAATATTATTAATCATTTCTCTTTGATTTTTTTCAAGCTGACCTACCTGTTCATCTTCCTCAACAAGCTGTTTAATCTCATCCTCTGTTGAACTTTCTTTTTTAAACAGATTTTTAAAGGCACTGCCCATAAAGGCATATTCCCCCTCAAATTTTAAGATAGTTATTTTTAAATCAAAAAATATTATATAATACTTTTCAGCATTTGTAAAGAGCAATATTTTATGATATAATCATTACAATAAATACAAGTGGAGCAAGGCAATGATTGAAAGAATAAAAGAAAAAAACGTTTGGGATTTTTTAAAAAAAGACGGCAAACCCGTTATGATTTACGGAATGGGAAACGGAGCAGAAAAAATTATTTCAACGCTTAACACCTACCAAATCAAAGTAAGCGAAATATTTGCAAGCGATGAATTTGTGAGAGGCCATTCTTTTTTAGGCTACAAAGTACTTAAATACAGCGAGGTTTGCGAAAAATACGATGATTTCAACGTGGTTTTGGCATTTGCAACGCACCTTGAAAACGTTATCGAAAACATAAAAAAAATCAACAGTGAGCACAAGGTTTTTGCGCCTGACGTTCCTGTTGCAGGCGGCGGACTTTTCACCCGAGAATATGTTGAAGAACACAATGAAGATTTTGATTTTGTTTACGAACATTTAGCAGACGAAAAAAGCAAAAAAGACTATATTGACATACTCAATTTTAAGGTGTCGGGCAAGGTGGATTATCTTTTAAATTCATTTTGTGACAAAGAGAGTATTTACAGGAATATATTAAGGCTGAGCGATAGTGAATCAATCGTTGATTTAGGTGCTTATGACGGCGATACAATAAGAGAATTTACCGCCTATACAAAGGGAAAATACAACAAAATAATTGCGCTTGAGCCTGATGCAAAAAGCTATAAAAAATTAATTAAAAACACGGCTGAAATGAAGAATTTAGAAACATATAATATGGGAGCTTGGAACGAAAAAGAAACCCTTATTTTTGCAAAGGAGCAGAGCAGAAATTCGCATATTTCGGCAAGCGGAGTACCCGTAAAAGTAACTGATATTGACTCGTTAATCGACTGCCCTGTTACTATGATAAAAATGGATATTGAAGGTTCGGAAATGAAAGCGCTTGACGGTGCAAAAAGAATTATAAAAACATATTTGCCGAAGCTTTACGTTTGTGCTTATCACAGAAATGAGGATTTATTTGCGCTGGGCAAGAAAATATTAAGTTTAAATGATAAATACATGCTTTATTTCAGGCACAGTGTTTACATTCCTGCATGGGAAAGCAACTTTTACGCCGTAATAAGTTGATAATGTCTTAATTCGATTGACTTAATAATAATTTTATCATATAATATTGAAAGCGTATTTTTTCAAAGAGTGAGATGAAGAAAATTGACAACTGTATTATATGGTATAATTATTATATTTGCCACTTTTATGGGTGCATATGTGGGTCTTGGCGGAGGAGTAATAATAAAACCGCTTCTCGACCTTATAGGCAAGGACCCCATCGGTATTGTTAATTTTTATTCAGCCTGTGCTGTTTTCAGTATGAGCATAAGCTCAACAATTAAACATATTAAATCTAAAACAAAAATTGATTTCAAGCTTATTGTTTCATTATCTGTCGGTGCTGTTATAGGCGGAATACTCGGCTCAAGGTTATTCGATTATCTTCTTACATTATTTGATAACAGTAAATTAAAAAGTCTGCAAGGCTTAATTTTAGGCATTTTGCTTGTTGCGTCCGTCATTTACATAAATTTAAAAAATGCAAAAAGCTTCAAGGTTAAAAATCCTATTTGCATCATTCTTGTAGGTCTTTCGCTCGGCTTTATTGCGTCCTTTTTAGGTGTAGGCGGAGGCCCGATTAACGTTGCATTTCTTGCTCTTTTCTTCTCAATGACGGTTAAGGAAGCGGCAGTTTACAGCGTAGGCACTATTTTTTTCAGCCAGCTTTCAAAACTTATCACCTTAGGAGTTACTCACACAATACCAAAATTTGACATTGTGACGCTTATTGTTGCAATTATTTGTGCGGTAGTTGGCGGACTTTTAGGTGCTAAAATGAATAAAAAAGGAAATGAGAAAGTAATTAAAACTGTTTTTACAACAGTTGTTGCCGCAATTGCAGTTGTTAATTTTTACAACGCAGTTGTCGGATTTATAGCATAAAAATATAAGGGGAAAATTATGGGAAAGAAAAACATTATCTTCTATTTTTCCGACCAGCAGCGCTGGGACACGGTTAATGAAGAGGTAACACCCAACCTTTGTGCCCTCGCAAAAGAAGGCATAAAGTACGAAAACAACTTCACCTGCCAGCCCGTCTGCGGACCGGCAAGGGCTTGCCTGCAAACGGGTGTTTACGCAACGCAATGCGGCTGTTATTGGAACGGTATTCCGCTTCCGAGTGACATTAAACCGCTTGCGCATTATTTTAACGAAGCAGGCTATCAAACGGCTTACATAGGTAAATGGCACTTAGCTTCAAACAGGCTTCCGGGTATTGGATTGCACTGTGAAAGCACTGCAATTCCAAGAGAAAAGCAGGGAGAATATCAATATTTCAGAGGTGCCGACGTTCTTGAATTCACATCTCACGGTTACGACGGCTATATTTTTGACGAAAGCGGTAACAAGCTTGATTTCAAGGGTTACAGGGCTGACTGCATAAATGATTATGCGCTTGAATTTTTAGACAAAAGGGATAAAGACAAGCCATTTTTTATGTTTGTAAGTCAATTAGAGCCGCATCATCAAAACGACCATCACACTTATGAGGGCTACAAACCGACTGTTGAAAAATACAAAGATTATCCTTTACCGGATGATTTAACGTTTTTAAAGGGTAATTACAAAGAAATGTATCCCGATTATATTTCTGCAATTAACAGGCTTGACTACAATGTCGGCAGACTTGTTGAAAAGCTTAAGAAGCTTGGAATATATGACGATACAATTATCATTTACACATCTGACCACGGCAGTCATTTTAAAACAAGAAATCCGGAATACAAAAGAAGTTGCCACGAAAGTGCAACTCACACTCCGCTGATTATTAAAGGCGGCAAATTTGTCGGCGGCAAGAAAGAAGAAAGGCTTTCATCACTTATTGATTTACCGCCTACACTTCTTTCTATAGCGAATATTCCTATTCCGAGAACGTATATGGGCATTGACCTCGGCAAGCAGGTAGACAATCCTGACGACAAGCGTGACTGTGTATTTATACAGATTAGCGAGGCTTCAAATTCACGTGCAGTCAGAACTGACAGATTTAAATATGAGGTGCGTGATGCTGCTATAACAGGCTATGTTCACCATAAATCTAAAGTTTATTTTGAAAATTATCTTTATGATTTACAGAAAGACCCGAACGAGAAAAACAATCTTATAAAAGACGCAAGGTACGCACATATAAGGCAGGAGCTTAAGTTTTTACTTTTAAAACAAATGCAAAACGCTCAAGAAGAAGCACCGGTTATTTTGCCGGCAGTAATTAAAAGGAGAAAATAAATGGCTGAAACAAAAAAATATTTAACTATGAAAGAGCGCATTTGCTTTACGGTAGGTGCGTTTGGTCGTTCGGGTATTTATACCCTAATGTCAATGTTCACACTCGTATTTTTTCAAAACGGTGCAGGACTTACATTAAAGCAAGGTACAACAATTATACTTATCGGGCGTGTGTTTGATGCACTTAATGACCCTGTAATGGGTATGATTGTTGACAGAACAAAATCAAAATGGGGCAAAATGAGGCCTTATCTGTTATTTGCTCCTGTTCCGATTGCAATAACAACAATTGCTCTTTTCTCTGCTCCGTTTGAAGAGGGTTCGACAGCAGCTTTTGTTTGGGCTCTTGTAACATACATTCTTTGGGGTGTGGCATTTACTGTTCAGGACGTTCCTTTCTGGGGACTTTCATCAGTAATCACTCCGCTTGAAAGTGAAAGAACATCATTTATCTCTACTGCTCGTTTAGGCTCAACATTCGGCGGAATACTTCCTGCTCTTCTTGTTCCTATTCTTTATCAAAGCAATATGGGTTATACAAAAGGCTTTTTCATAAGCGGTGTTATTTTTGCACTTTTGGGCTGCGGTCTTTCAATACTCATTTTCTTTGTATCCAAAGAAAGAGTACCAAAGATGGACCATACTCCTTCATTCAAGGAAACATTTGTAGTTCTCGGTAAAAACAGACTGCTCATCATTGTTATTTTCGCCGCAATTTTAGGTTCAACTATGGTAACTGCGAACCAGTGCGCCGACTATATCGGCAACTACATTATTATTCAAAACTATACTGACTTTACCCAAATTTTCCAGGACTTCTTACCGGGAGCTCAATCAACGCTTGTGCCTAATGTTGACGCAGCAGCTGCTTATGACTTTTGGATTCCTCGTGGAACTATCGTAACAACTCTTACGGTTGCAATCGGTGTAGGAATGGTGCCGGCAATGGCTATCTTCCCTATGCTCAGAAAGAAGTTTTCCCTCAAGCAAATCTATATCGGCTCGGCATTATTCGGTCTTGTAGTTCACGCTCTTTGCTATGTTGTTATGGCTCATGACGTTACAAAGGCTAATATCTATGTTCTTTGGGTATTCCTCTTCCTTATGGGTCTTCCGCTCGGCATTTACAACGTTATAACATACGCACTCATTGCTGACTCTGTTGACTATCTTGAATGGAAAACAGGAGAAAGACAGGAGGGTGTTTGCTTTGCATTCCAAACCTTCCTTTCAAAGGTTAATGCCGCTGTTGCTACCTTCGTATTCGGTCAAATTCTTGACGGCACCGACTTTAAGGCAGTTGACAAATCTCTTGTTGACAATGCAGGCAGACAGATTTTCTTCCAGCAATCGGTTGACACTCAAAAGATGCTTTTAGCACTTGTTACAATCGTTCCTGCTGTTGGTTTCCTTCTCACAATCATTCCTATGTTCTTTAATAATTACACAGGCAAGGTTAAAGAACAAGCTCAAAAGGAGCTTGAGGAAAAACGTGAAAAGCTTATGGCTAACAGCAAAAATCAATAAAGCTTTGAATAAAATTCAATAAAGCTGCAAATTATAAAAGGAATTGAAATTAATGATTAGTGCATTTTTTCAATTCCTTTTTCATTTTAATGTTTTATGAAGTTATCGCTTTAAAGTGCTACTGCGGTGGCTTGATAAATATTTTTAATTAGTGTATAATAAACGTATTATTCTATATTTTGATTGGAGACAATTATGACTGAGAAAAAGAGAGGAAGTTTCTCAGGCTCTATCGGATTTGTTCTTGCAGCGGCAGGAAGTGCGGTAGGACTTGGAAACATTTGGCGATTTCCCTATTTAGCGGCAAAGGATAACGGCGGCTTATTCATTTTCTGTTATCTTATTTTGGTGTTTACATTTGGTTTTACACTTCTTACAACTGAAATTGCAATAGGAAGAAAAACAAAGCAAAGTCCGCTTACGGCTTACGGAAAAATCAATAAGAAGTTCGGATTTTTGGGTTCACTTGCAACGCTTGTACCTATAATTATTTTACCTTACTACTGTGCTATCGGCGGTTGGGTATTTAAATATTTCATAGATTTTATTTGCGGCAGAGGTACGCTTGCGGCACAAGATGGCTATTTCACCGAGTTTATTTCAGGCAAAAGTGAGCCTATAATTTGGCTTTTGGTATTTATTGCTGCAACAGCGGGAGTTGTACTTGGCGGTGTTGACAAGGGTATTGAAAAAATGGGCAAAATTCTTATGCCGATACTTGTTGTTCTTATTATAGGCATTTCTGTTTTTTCTCTTACACTTAAATATACAGACGAAGCAACAGGAATTACACGAACAGGACTTCAGGGATTAAAGCTTTATTTAATTCCCAATTTTGAGGGAGTTACATTTAAGCAATTTTTCTTGGTAGTTATGGACGCTATGGGTCAGCTGTTCTACTCAATCAGCGTTGCTATGGGTATTATGGTTGCTTACGGCTCATACGTTCCTGACAAAACAAATATCAACAAATCAATTAACCAAATTGAAATTTTTGACACTGTAGTTGCTATACTCGCCGGCCTTATGATTGTCCCTGCCGTTTACGTATTTGCAGGAACAGAGGGCATGAGCGCCGGACCGGGACTTATGTTTATTTCACTTCCGAAGGTATTTAATCAAATGGGCAAAGTCGGAATAGTTATAGGCATAGTTTTCTTCTTAATGGTTATTTTTGCAGCGGTATCATCCTCTGTATCAATTATGGAAGCGATTGTTGCAAGTATTATGGACAAGTTCAAATTGAGCAGAAAAAAGAGTGCTGTTCTTGTTACGGTTTATACTGTTATTTTCGGCATAATAGTTTGCCTTGGATACAACGTGTTCTACTTTGAACTAAAGCTTCCTACCGGCGCTGTAGGTCAAGTTCTTGATATCTTTGACTATGTCAGCAACAATATTCTTATGCCGATTGTTGCAATTCTCACATGTATTCTTATCGGTTGGGTTGCAAAGCCAAAAACCGTTATTGATGAGGTTACAAAAAACGGAGAGAAATTTGGCAGAAAATATATCTATATAGGTATGGTAAAGGTTGTTGCTCCTGTACTTCTTGCTGTACTCTTGCTCCAAGCACTCGGTGTATTTTAAAATTGCACAAAAAACGAACAAGAATTAACTGTAATAAAGTATTAGAAAGTGTCCTGATTTGGGCACTTTCTTTTTTTACAGCTATATTAGTTTCATAAATATTTTTATATATTTTCAACAGAATTACAAAAAGTATCTTGCATTTTCATTTATTAGTGTTAATATTAAATATAGAGTGAGCAGCTACTCACTCAGTAAATTTTCATAAAAAGGGGTAAATGAAAATGAATGAATACATTGAAAGTGTAATTAAAACCGTTGAAAGAAGAGATAATGCAAAACCGGAATACATACAGTGTGTTAAGGAAGTTTTTCGTTCGCTTGAAAAAGTAATCGAACAGCACCCGGAATATGTTGAAGATGATTTGCTTTCAAGAATGGCTGAACCGGACAGACTTATTACATTCCGTGTCGCTTGGGTTGACGACGCCGGAAAAACACAAATTAACAGAGGCTATCGTGTTCAGTTTAATTCAAGCATCGGTCCTTACAAAGGCGGATTACGTTTTCATCCAAGCGTAAACAGTTCTATTATGTATTTCCTCGGATTTGAGCAAACATTTAAAAACTCACTTACAGGCTTACCTATGGGTGGCGCAAAGGGCGGCTCCGACTTCGACCCGAGAGGAAAGAGCAAGGGCGAAATTATGAGATTTTGCCAAGCGTTTATGACAGAACTTTATCGTCACATAGGACCTAACGTTGACGTCCCGGCAGGCGATATCGGTGTCGGTGCTCGTGAAATAGGCTTTTTATTCGGTCAATACAAAAGAATATCAGATGCATTTGAAAACGGCGTTATAACAGGCAAGGGACTTTCCTACGGCGGTTCG